>QHXE01000237.1 GCA_003222835.1 Acidobacteriota bacterium
ATGAGTTTTATCATCTTATGCTATTTAGAAATCATTGTTCTATGCTTCGTAGGAGGGTACATGTCGCGCCTTCTAACAGCCGTTATTTCGGAGTGACGTCAGAACGCGATAGAGATAATTGCCGATGGCCGACAAGCAAACCGGATTTGAAGTCGATATGAAAACCCGGCGAGGAGTTACTACGCGAAAGTAACTCTTGAGGCCGGCTTCTGGAAAGGGCATGGACGATTGACTCTCTTGCAGAAAGAGAAAGGAGCATTTGAGCTAAAGAAGGTCAAGCTTCGCGGAGCTGACAAAGTTAAGGATCGCTCGCTTGCGACCATTTTTGAGGGCAGCGAGAAAAAGCAGTAGCTTAAGCGATGTTCTTCTGAGAGGCGGCCTGTCGGCGGCGCATCTCCTTCATTTGCATTTGCAGATCCAGCAGATGCATGTCAAGCATCAAGCGCAGATCGTGGTTCAGCTTCAATCCACGTTCAAAATCCTTCTGCGCCTCGTCTGCTCTGCCTTCGGTTTGACGCGCCAGGCCGCGTTCGGCGTAGACCAGCGGGTTACGATCGTCCAACGAAATGCTCTTGTCAAAATCCGCGATGGCAAACTTGACGTTGCCTTCTATCAGGAATGCCCGGCCGCGCTTGAAATACGCGTCGGCGTCATTTGGATCGAATCCGATCGCATGGTCAAAGTCTGATAGAGCGCCATCGAGGTCCAAACGGTTCGATCTGATATAGCCGCGATTCAGATAAGCTTGAGCAACGTCCCGATTATTTGCAGCCAGACCGGGCTCCAGTTCCCATACGGTTTCGAAATCGGCAATGGCGCCGTCCAAATCGCCGCCGGCCCGTCTTGCTTTCCCGCGATGGAGATATGCCTCTGCGAGCTTTGGATCGATGCTCAACGCGCGTTCGTAATAAGCGACTGCGCCGGCAATGTCGCCGCGGCTGAAACTCTGGATCCCCTGTTTGACGTATTTCTTTGCCGATTGGGAACGTTGGCCCAACGCGTAGGGCGGAAAAACCAGGATACCAAGAATCGCAATGAAGAAGAGGCGTTTCATGGTTACCTCCGTTCGAGAAACCGGAGTCTCTCGTCCGTTAGTAGGCGGGCGTGCCGCCATTCAATTATTGTACTGTCGCCGGTAACAGCGAGCCACGCCGATCTGTAGCAATGGCCCGGCCGTCCGCCATCCTTCCGATCATCCCATGAAAGTGAATGTCAGTGCCCGATAAGACCAGGAGCACATCGCCCGCGTGATATCGCGGGTCGTCAAGTGGAAATTGGATCACAACAGCTTGTCCATTCTCGTGCTCGATCGTGTCGAAAGAAAAATTCTCGGCGTCTACGACGTAAGTCTGCGAATGAGTTGCGGTTCTTTGTGCGTCTGGCATAGTAATTAGTCTTTTCTGGGGCGGCTAGTCGGACTTGAACCGACGACCTCCTGATCCACAGTCAGGCGTTCTAACCAACTGAACTATAGCCGCCATGAATCATCGAATAGTTCAGATTATAAGTCCTGAACTCAAGGTTTACACCAGTCATCAGAATTGTTCAAGTTGAGGGCTTTGACTCTGGCAACTTTTCGCTGGTTGCAGTATTCTTCGCGGGCCCGACAAAAAATTGAAACCCAGGAGTTGATTATGACAGCAGGAATGACGCTCAAGAGGATTCGAGTGATCGCGCTCGTGTTAACTATGGGCCTAGCTCTTTGGCAACTATCTATGCGCGCACACGCGCAGAAGGTCGAGAAGCCGAGGACAGCCCATCCAAATAAAACGGAAAGCAAGACGGCCAACAATAAGACCGAGGCACCCGCTAATAATGCTGAATATGCCGCAAAGGTCAAAGAATACACCACTCAACCTTATTTCATGACTGAGTTTGTGGACCATTTACCTGATTCCGATAAGGTGCCGTCTCCGGACAAAGTCCTCGGTTACACCATAGGTGCACCGGGCCATCTCACTTACACGAAGGATATGTATCACTACTATCGCGAGCTGGAGAAAACCACGTCCCGAGTTCGGACCTTCATGGCACCGGAGAAAAGCGAGGAAGGGAAGGAGCAGATGCTCGTCGCGGTGGGCGACGAAGCGGCGATTGCGAAGCTCGCTCGATACAAAGAGATCACGGCGAAGCTCGCGGATCCACGAAAGATCAGCGACGCTGAAGCGGAGCAACTCATCGGTGAAGGAAAAGCGTTGTATTGGGCGTCGGGTTCGATTCATTCGCCGGAGACTGGTTCATGCGAAATGCTTATGGAACTGGCTTATCGACTCGCGACTGAGGAGACGCCATTCATCCAAGCGATTCGCAAAAACGTCATTGTCCTCATCACTCCCGCGTTGGAGGTCGATGGCCGTGACCGAATGGTGGACACGTACAACTACCGTAAGGCTAATCCTGATAAAGCCGCACCGCCTCTGGTTTACTGGGGGCATTACGTGGCTCACGACAACAATCGTGATGGATTGGGGATGGCGTTGGCCCTGTCGCGCAATCAGATGAAGACCTTTATCGAATATCATCCGACAATTCTGCACGACCTGCACGAGTCGGTGCCTTTTCTTTACACCTCAACCGGCACCGGTCCCTATAATGCCTGGCTGGATCCGATCGTGATCGACGAGTGGAACTTGCTCGCCTATCACGAGATCGAAGAGATGACGAAGCGCGGCGTGCCCGGCGTCTGGACGCATGGATTCTATGATGGCTGGGCGCCCAATTACATGTTCTATGTGGCGAATGGACACAATGCGATTGGCCGTTTCTACGAAACCTTTGGCAACGGTGTCGCCGACACGATGGACCGGACGGTGCCCGGCCAATCCCAGCGTGATTGGTTTCGTCCCAATCCGCCGCTGCCGCGCGTGAAGTGGTCGCTGCGAAACAATGTCAACATGCAGGAATCGGCAATCTTGTTAGCGATGAATTTTGTTTCGAATAACAAGGATCGATTTCTGAAGAATTTCTATCTGAAGAGCAAGCGTTCGGTCACTAAAGCCACGAATGAAGGGCCGGCGGCGTGGGTCATTCCTTCCGATCAAACTCGCGTGGTGGAAGCCGCAGACACGGTCAATTTACTCCGGCTGATGGGCGTCGAAGTGCACACCGTCGATAAAGATTTCAGCGCTAAGGATCAGAAGTTTCCCGCGGGCTCATATGTGGTCCGCATGGATCAACCTTATTCGCGCATGGCAGACATGCTTCTGGACACGCAGTACTACAACGTGAATGATCCGCGCCCTTACGACGATACGGGTTGGACTTTGGGTGCGCTGCGAAATGTTAAGACCGTCCGGGTGACTGACAAGGGCGTGTTGCAGGCGCCGATGACGCTCTTAACGAAAGATGCAAGCGTGGCCGGCAGTATTGTTGGCGGGCCATCTTCTACAGCGTATCTGATTAATCACAACGCTGAAAACACGCTGATGGCTCTTCGATACAAGCTGAAAGACCTAAAGATTGCCGCCGCCGAAGAGCCGTTCGAAGCTGGCGGGCAAAAGTTCAATGCCGGAACGTTCATCATCAAGTCCGCGGATAATCCTGGAGCCTTGCGACAGAAGCTGGAACGACCCGTAGCGGAATCCGGGCTCAAGGCGATTGGAGTCGACAAGCTGCCGGAGATCAAAAGCCACGAGCTGGGAGTTCCCCGCATCGCGATTCTTCACACGTGGACTAATACTCAAAACGACGGCTGGTTCCGCGTAGAATTCGATCACTTGCAAATACCTTACGCATACATCTCTGATCAGGTAATCCGCGACACTCTAAACCTCAGAGAGAAGTACGATGTGATCATTTTCCCGCCGGTTGGAGGTTCAGCGCAATCGATTGTTAATGGATTGCCGATGCGCGGAGCGCCGATCCCCTGGAAGGGAAGCGAAGTCACGCCAAACTTGGGACTTGGTCCCGATCAAACTAATGACATGCGCGGCGGCATGAGCTTGCGCGGCGTTCTGAATCTGCAAAAGTTCGTGGAGGACGGTGGCGTCTTCATTCCCGTCACCAATTGCAATCGTCTAGCCATTGATTACGGCATCGTGTCAGGGGTCGCAATCCAGGAACCCCGACAGCTTCAGGCTCGCGGCTCGGTTTACAACGCGACGTTTTCTGATCGCCGAAGTCCGATCGCGTACGGCTATGGTGAGAGCTTACCCATTTATTTCAACCAAGCGCCTCTCTTCCAAGTATCTACGGGAGGAGGCGGGGGAGGCGGCGGCGAAGGTGGCGGCGGCGCGAGTGGAAGACCATCCGGCCGTGGAACGCTGACTGATCCTGATATCGTTCAAGCGATGCCCCAGGCAGAGCCCGCGCCGCAGCGGTCACCTGGCGGGGAACAACTAACTGACGAGCAGCGGCTTCAGCAAGGGCCATTCTTCACGCCACCGACATTGAGACCTCGGATCGTCCTGAGATTTGCCTCCGATGAAAAAAATCTTCTCATCAGCGGAATGTTGGCCGGCGGATCGGAACTGGCGAATGCGCCAGCAGTGATCGATGTGCCTGTTGGCCAGGGCCATGTGGTGATGTTTGCGAATAATCCAATGTGGCGTCATCAAACTCAAGGCAGCTTCTTCTTACTTTTCAACGCCGCGCTGAACTATGATCACCTCAATGTCGGAAGAGAGCGTTTCGGAAATCAGAGGAACCCGGGAGCGAGGTCTGAAGACAACAACTAGATTCGAAACAAGAGGGTGGTGCCCCCGGCAGGACTCGAACCTGCGGCCCTCTGCTTAGAAGGCAGATGCTCTATCCACTGAGCTACGGGAGCACTAACGTAAGCGCTGCAGATGTTAGCATGCGTCCTGGATTGCTCCAAAAAAACTCTGTTACGATAAAGAGGGCTACCGGAAAATTTTCCGGTAGCCCTTTCTTCTTAAAGAATGAGTGATCTAAACCTATGCCGCGCGGGTGATCTCTGCGGCTTCAGCATAAACACGCCGCCCATTGAGAGCATCATCAATGATCTCTCTCACGGCAGAAATGTCAGGATTAACGTCCATCCGATCACACGCCGCCAGATGCCGAATAATTCCTTCGGTTGCGATTTCCCTCGGCGGACCGGTCAACTTCGAAAAGCGGCGAGCCTGGATGTGATCGATTCTCTGTAGCCGCTCAGCCAGCGGCAGGCCCTTGTCAAGATTCACGATTCGATTCTCTCTCCTTCTAAAAATTAGCCACGAATACGTTTCCGTTCTTCACTATAGATGCTTTCCACAGCCCCGCAGGATGCAAACTCATTGCGGTTTTAGGGAAGTTTTGCAAAGCACTAGCCCACTGAGGGATAGCTACTCTAAACTGTCTCGGCAGAAACCAAGACTATAACATGGTTCATTTTTTTGGTCGAGATATTTTTTTGATTTTTGTTTGAGAAGGGAAAAGGCCAAGTTGAACCATGTTGGCCGCAGCCAGCAGTCAAAGGAGAAAAGCGTCGGTTGTACCTCTGCGCGGGAGAGACTACACCGACGCTTCCAGGTCCTTCGTCAAGGTTTGTACGGGCCGTTTCCTTACTTCTTGGGAAGAACGGAGTCTTTCATCGACTTTCCGACGCGAAACTTGAGGGTTGTTTTCGCCGGAATCTGAATAGTTTCGCCCGTTGCGGGATTTCGACCTTCGCGTGCCTTCCGCTCTGAGCGAACTAGTTTGCCAAAGCCGGGCAGAACGAACTCGCCATTATTCTTCACTTCAGAAGTCGCTAGGCTAGCTAAATCCTCAAAGAATTGCTTCACCTGAGCGCGCTTCATACCCGTCCGTTCCGCAAAATGATTAAATACGTCAGACTGCGTCATGCGCTTCTTGCCTGCTGCCGTGCCGTTCGCCATGTGTGGTCTGATACCTCCAAGAATTGAGCAAAATTGGGAAAACTATCGCGCCAGATATATCACAGACGGAGCATAAAGTCTGCAAAAATTCGCACTCTTTCGGCCTTTTTGAGAAAAATATTTTTGCTTGTGCAATATCCACTCTATGAGTCGAGGCTGAAGGTGCAGCTTGGGTGACGCCAGAAACTGACTCAAGGTAAGCGCAGCAATAATTTTATCCCGACTACGATTTCTCCGGCACAATTCAAAAACGCTGAGCAAAACGGGACTTTCGCGACGAAATCTGGATCCACGTCACGCGTGCACGGGAAGTCGCTTCAATCTATTGCTGAACAATAGGAGTGGGCCTTTGATGAGGTTCATCCGAAATCTGGTCGGGGCGAGAGGATTCGAACCTCCGACCTCTCGGTCCCAAACCGAGCGCACTACCAGGCTGTGCTACGCCCCGAATCCTAGTGAGAGTTTCCGCTTCATAAAGAAAAACGCGCTACATTCTAGCGAGCGGCGGAATCACAGGTCAAGTTTCTAAGGAATTCACGTGCCTTTTCCAGCGCAGTATGTCTGTGACTAATTTGATTCTTAATTTCTGGTGGTAACTCCGCGAAAGTCATTTCCGAGCCGGCTGGAATGAAGATGGGATCATATCCGAATCCACCTGATCCCCGCGGCTCGAATGCGATTCGACCTTCGCATCTTCCCAGACTCATATTGAGAATGCTGCCATTGGAGCTTGCGGTCGCAACGGCTGAAACAAACCGAGCTGTTCGGTCCGGTTCATCCACATTCCGGAGATCCCCGAGCAGCTTCTCAACACGCTGTCGATCAGACGCACCATCGCCGGCGTAACGGGCCGAATGCACACCGGGCGCGCCTCCGAGAGCGTCAACCTCTAAACCTGAGTCATCCGCCAACGTGAGTAGGCCGCTTTGGATTGCATAACCGCTGGCTTTAAGACTCGCATTTTCAAGAAACGTCTCGCCGGTTTCTAAAACCGGCTCGAGCCCAAGAATATCGTCAAGGCTCATCAAGGCGAAGGGCAAATCGGACAGCAGTTGCTGAAGTTCGCGGCGCTTTCCTTTATTCCATGTTGCGATAAGCAAAGGAGTCACTCTTAGCGCTCCGGGGCAAGTGCGGTTACAAGAGATCCAGGAAGGCCGAAGCCAGATCGCGAGGTCCACTCGAATCCGTTGTCCTTCAGCATCGTGACGTTAACGGCGTACGGTAACGAACGTGCCGCCCGATCCACAGCGTCCGCGTTGGCCGAGAAAGAGGGCCGTTCATGTTCAGAAAATAGTTCAACGAACGAAATGGCCGTTTGCCGGTCACTTCTGAAAGTAATAGCGGTCAAAGGCAATGAAACATCGACCAGGCGCTCCGAGCGTCGTAGGGCTTCGATCGAGGCAAGTGATTGAGGCTGGACCTGGAGACAGCGACGAACTGATTCTGCTGGGCCGATGAGAAAGTGATTGTCGGCAAAGCTAGCTCCCCAACTATCAGAACTTGAAAATAGCAACTCAAACTCGCCGACCGTCTCGGCTCTTGGTTTGGGTCCAAGCCGTTGTTCGGCAAGTTTTCGTAGACTCTGTCGGTCAAGCGCCTCTGTCACTAGAACGGAAGGTGAATTTTCTTCAAACCTAATGGTCTCGATTCGAGCACCGATCGCATGCACGAAGGTGTCCGGATCCTCGATCCCGTAGGGTTTAAGAAGTGAGCGCAATAGAGGACGCGCAGCGAGGGCGCTGATTACATCAGCATGGGACGACACTACAGCATTCAGGTCGTTCCAAAGTCCATCAACGTCGCGAAGATGATAAATCGAGACTGAGTAAGCATCCGGTGGCACAAAGGGCAGGTCCCCAATTTCGAGTCGATCCTGCGCAACCATGGTTGAACGAAGCTTATCCGCTACACCCTCAGCGAGGGCGAGGAAACAGCGATCCTCGACCATGCCCTCTACAAATTGTGAACGGCACCCGAGCCCGTTGACGAGATTTCCAGCGGTGTCCGAGAGGAGACGAGAAGCAGTTACCGCGTCCGATGAAGCGGCCTTGTAAAGTGCATATGCTTGCAAAATGGATTTCACTCCCGACTTAGAGACAAAGCCGAATAGAGATGAGTCTGGAATATTAACTCGGCCGCGAAAGTCTTCAAAGAATTTGTCGCCGGCGAGTGCTGCTCGCTTTCCGCGCTTTGTTTCCAGGCAACTCACGACAGAGGTCTCATCATTTCCGATGATGGCCGCAGAATCAAGAAAGGCCATGACGATATGTCGCACGCCATCAGGCGAAGACCATTCGGCGATATCTGCGCCCTCGATTTGCTTTCGCGAAAATTGTGGCTGGCCGTAAGTGCGTCGGGCAAATTCCTCAATATGACCCTCCAATGCGGGCCGCACTCGTCTCTGTGAGCTATGAGTTTCAATGATAAGAGTCGCAAGCGGACGAATCGTCAAAGTCGGGCCGGTCTCGCCCACCTGCGCGCCGGTGAATACGATCCCGACCTGTGAACGAGCGAGGAGTAGTGCGTCCGCATTCCCGATCCCAACCCATCGAGCAACTCGCACCAGCCAGTGATTAGTCAGCAGATTCGACCTGGCGCCAATAGGGCCAGCCAGTGCCCGCCATCCCTGAGATTCTTCGAGGCCCGCCAGGAGTTCCGAAGCGTTGTCTGCTTCAATGAAGGCCAAACAATCCGAGGGCGCAAACGTCGCCATCTCTGCGCGATGTGGCTGGCTCCAATAGATCCAAGCAGCGACGAGTCCCAGGGTCACAACGGAAAGCAAGAGCCTAATGCGACGGGATTTGATCAAGGCATTCATCCTAAACTCTGTGAGCAAAGCGGGCAACTGTCGCCCTCTGTTGAAAATGTTTTCCTCTTCCGTTCCCACGGGGCAGTGTCCTACTCTTGGGCCAGGTCTTTCCACCAGGCTGTGATTACAGCGTTAAAGATGGGAAAATAATGTTGACATGTGTTGGCCTCGTGTTGTAGCCTTGGAGTCGGCGGTAGAAGCCTTGGCACCATCCCGACACGGGGCCATGTTCTTTCAGCCTCAGCGGCGTTCTAAAAGAGCGGCCAGCCCGCCTGATTAATCGCCCCGCCCTTCACCAAATAACGAGTCTCCAAAGCTAAAGCGAAAGATTCAAACGATGAAAATAAATCCCCTTCGGTGCAGACTAGTACGTGGAAGCTTGCCGCGTGCTCGTCGAGCGCGCGCTCGAGTGCGGCGACAGCGCATGCAAATGGTTAGGATTGCGAGGAACCATAGATGATTTGGAAACGTGGCAACAAGAGCATGGTTGGTGTCGACATCGGCTCGAGTTCAGTCAAGGCCGTCGAACTCCGAAGTAAAGGTGGAGACTTTCAGTTGCTTAGCCTGGGATACGAAGGCTTGCAGCCGGACTCAGTCGTTGATGGCCAGATAATGGAATTGAATGCGGTCTCGACTGCCATTGGCAATATTTTCAACGAACACAAAATCAAGACGACCAAGGTAGCAGCTGGCGTCAACGGTCACTCGGTAATCGTCAAGAACATCGTCTTACCGCAGATGACTGAGGACGAGTTGCAGGAATCCTTCGCGTGGCATGCGGAAGAGCACATTCCTTTTGATATCTCGGACGTCAATCTCGACTATCACGTTACTGGCAGCACGCCTGACGCAATCCACGTCCTATTGGCCGCTTGCAAGCGAGACAAAGTTGCGAATCTGAAGCAAACGATTCAGCTTGCCGGCAAGCAGCCAGCCGTGATTGATGTGGACGCCTTTGCCCTTCAGAACTGTTATGAGCTGAACTACGACCCTCAACCTGGACGCATCGTCGCACTGCTGAACATTGGCGCATCGACGACTAACATAAATATTTTGAACGGCGCGCGATCGGTATTCACCAGAGACGCGACCTTTGGCGGCAATCAGTACACGTCGCTGCTGCAAAAGGAAGTCGGGTTGACATTCGATCAGGCCGAACGTGTAAAACGCGGAATGCCTTTGCCGGATGACGTGGAGCATCGCGAAATCGAACCGATCCTCGATACGGTTTCAGACATCCTGGCCCTTGAGATCCAGAAAACCATGGACTTCTATCGAGCAACAGTTGAGGATGGCGACTCAGCAGTCCAGCAGATTCTGGTTTCGGGTGGCGGCTCAAAACTGAAAGGGCTGGTTGAATTCTTGTCCAAGCGCTTTGAAATACCCGTCGAAATGTTCGATCCGTTCCGCAAGATTCGGGTTGACAGTCGCGGTTTCGATCCCGAATACATGCGAGAGATCGTGCCGGAGATGGCGATTGCCGTCGGACTAGCACTGAGAGGAGTTGACGCCCGGTGATCAAAGTAAATCTTCTGGAATCGGTAACCGACCGTCCCGCAGGCGTCGCGTTTGTTGAAGACAAGGTCTCAAGCACGCGCACGCAAACATTCCTGTTGGCCCTGACGGTCATGGCTTTGATGGTGCTCGGCATGGGCTATGACTACGTAAGCGCACATGCGCAACACGACGCGGCCACCAAAGAATTGGAAAAGCAGCGGCGCATCAACGATCAGATGAATGCTGTCAAGCGCGAGCAAGCTGACCTGGAAAAGAAAATAGCCGACATCAACTTTCGCATCGACGCAATTCAAAAGCTGCGCGCATCGCAACAAGGCCCAAGCGGCGTGTTGGCAGAGATCAAGTCTCGATTTGACGGCGTGCCCGGCTTGTATCTGAAGAGCGTCGAGCAAAAGGACACCGAGTTGGTCATCAAAGGCGAGTCGCCCAACGAAGCAGCCGTCACCCGCTTTGGCCAGACTCTGGAATTCTCGTCGGGGATGTTTACTAATCTGAACATCGAGACGGAAAGACAGGTAGCTAAGGCCGTTAACAAGGTTGAGAACGGAGCTGCAGCGCCGAACCAACCAGATGCAAAGGCCGCCGCTCCCGCTCAGCAAGATCAGAGCGCGCCGGGTCCAGAGGTTGTCACGTTTACTATCAAGTGCAACTACGGTCGCAACAGCGGGCAGCAAAGTAATACGAGCCCGGCGACAACGTCTCCCGCCAATCACGTTGCCAAAAACTAGACGTTGAGCAACGGAGTTTCCCAAGGAAAATATCATGAGAATTGGAAATCTAAGCGGCATTCCCTGGTATGTGAGACTGAGCCTCTTCGTTGTGTTGGCTGGCTTTGTCTACGCAGGATTTTGGTATTTCGTAACCAGCGGCACTCGGAAAGAAACCAAAGGCCTTTTGGAGCAAGTTAGCCAACTTCAAAAAGCGAACGCCGAGGCGCAGATTGCTTCGCAGCGACTTAATGAATTTCGCACGACGTATAAGAACAAGCAGGAAGAAATGGAAGAGCTGCGCGCCTTGTTGCCCGAGGAGCGTGAACTGACCAAGGTCCTCGAAGGCATTGAGGATCACGCGCGCGCGACCGGCCTCTCGCTCAGAAAGTTCTCACCGAAGGATGATGTGCAACAAGACTTCTACAGCGGCAAACGCATCGATGTCTCCGTACAGAGTTCATTCGCCGGGCTGCAAGCGTTCTTTGATCAAATGGCGCATTACCAGCGCATCGTTTCGATTACGAACTTTGAAATAAAGCAGATGGACAAGCAGGCTTCTAACAAGACGGTAGACGCTCGCTTCGATCTGACAGCTTATTACGTTTCGAGCGAAAAGATTCAGCAGAAACAGGCGGCGGCCCAAACGGCCGGCGCTCCAGCGGCGCCAGCCGCCTCAGCAAATCCGGCAGCCGCGACGACGCAAGCCGTACAACAGGCTGTCGCTCCCGCGAAGTAAGACGGACTAAAAATCACCAGTGCTCTTGCATTAGGAAAGAAGGAACATGAATTACAAAAACGCAGTTCGTATTCTGGTTGTCGCAGTGGTCATTCTTTGCGCGATTGCGTTCACGGCATTTACAGCCGCGGCCCAGGAGCAGAATGAAGAGAAGAAGCCCGTCGTCAGCGAGAGAGGTCGCGACCCTTTCAAGCATTACGAACCCGTGCGCAAATTCAAGCCCTTAGTTACCAAACTCGAGCCGCCATCAATTCAGGTGCGCATCGAGCGATACCGCGCGCAGAAGATGACCGCAGCGGCGGCGCACGTGGCGCCACCAAAACCGACGACGGCGTTGATGCTGAATGAAATTCAAGTAAACGGCATCTTTCGCACCCCACGAGGCTGGGCGGCGATGGTCGAAGCGACGCCGATCAAACTCTCTTATGTGGTTTATCCGGGCGAGAGTTTCTTTGACGGCCAACTGGTGGCCATTGAAGAGAGTCGCCTTGTATTTCGCCGCGATACCGTCTGGACTGATGGACACAAAGATAAGTCGGTTGAAGTCAAACCTCTGCGTCAACCGAGTTCAGTCGAAGCGATGACCTCTGCCAAAGCGGCTCCAACCGATGCTCCGGCTTCCCAATCAGGCGCCGGCGTTAGTGTCAGCTCCGGCGGCGGCTCCGTCGCCGCAAAACCTGGCCCACCGGAAAAACCCGCCTCGCCCGAAAAGCAATAGCCAAAGAGATTTCTGAGCCGACTACTCGCGAGCCTTGAGCGAGTGAAAGGCGCGATGCGTGAACAAGCGACCAATGCGTATCGAAGCAAAGGCCGCGTTCACTTTTGACAATCGGACTGAACCTCCGCTTTGTGCGGCGTGCGCTTTGAATGTTCGTTCTTGAGGCATTTCCGGCGAGCGCGCGGCGGAGCGAATCAGCCAAACCCCCTGAGGAGTGAATAATGCCTAAGCTGTTCCTTAAGTCTTTCGCCGTCAGAACATGCGCGCTCGCATGCATTGCCGGACTGTCAATCAATACCTTTGCATTCGCCGGCAGCGCAAACTCGACGACAGCATCCGTCAAAAGATTTGCCCGCACGCTGATACCATTACAGAATCCTTCGCCAACGCCTCCGGCGCGGCCTGGGATTTCGCCGGCTAAAGATAATCAGGCGATGCAGCCTGATCAGGGCCGACGTTATGGCCAATCAGGTTTCGTCGGCGAGCCGATCAACCTGAACGTCGTTAATGCCGATATCCGTGACATTCTGAATTACGTCACCGAGCAATACGGCATCAACTTCGTAATCGACAGTTCCGTGGGCGCGGTTCCCGTTACCGTCAATGTGCAGGACGTGCCATGGAATTTAGCGTTGGATGCCTTGCTGCGCGCGAACAAATTGGGCGTTGAGGTTAGCGGCAACATTCTTCGCGTGGCGACTGCCGAGATGTTGGCGAAAGAAGCCGAGGTCCAGAAAGTGATCACCGACGCGCGGCTCGACAATTCGCCGCTGGTGACAGAATTCGTCCGGCTGAATTACGCGCGCGCCGTCGGCACGCTCGCTCAGGCTGCCGGTTCTACGAGTGCATTCTCAGGTGGGTCTACAAATCTTAGCTTCAGTGGCGGCGCCGGTGGCGATGCGACTGGTGGAAGCGGCGATCAGGGCGTGCTTCCGATCATCAAGCGAAGGCTTTCGCGCCGCGGTGCGATCGAAGTCGATGGCCGCAGTAATACTCTGATCATCACCGATGTCAAAGAGAACATCGATGCGATTCGACAACTCGTCGCGATTCTGGATCAGCCGGAACCGCAAGTTGAGATCGAAACGCGCATCGTAATAGCCCAACATAACTTCAGCCGCGACCTTGGCGCGCAGCTTTCCCTTGGCGTAGCGAATCTGGGTAGCGGTGGACTTGCCAGCATCACCACGTTACCGGCGACGAGCACAACGTCTGGCAGCGGCGGCTCTGGTGGCGGCTCGGGTGGCGGAAGCCAGGGAGTCCAGAGCGGCCCGAACCCGTTTGGTGTCTTTGGCGGACTTGCGGGTACCACTCAACCCTTGGGCAATCTCCGCGCCGCCGCGGCGACTACCGTAATTGGATTGACTACCGGCCTCTTCGGCACAGCTCAGATTAGCGCCCTGATCAGCGCGGCTGAAACCCGCGGCGAGGTTAGGACTGTAGCGACGCCTCGAGTTACTGCGCTCAATAATCGGCCCGCTCAAATCGAAAGCGGATCGCAAATTCCCGTGCAGACGACTCAAGCTGCTGGGGGCACGGCCGTGGTCACCACGACCTTCGTTTCAGTGCCGCTGCGTCTGTCGATTACTCCGCAAATTACAGACGCCGGCACCGTCGTCCTGCGAGTGACGATTGAAAATAACACCGTGAACACGGGCATTGCCGTGGGTGGCGTTCCTGGAATCGATACTCAGCGCATGCAGTCGGAAGTGCTGGTGCCGGATGGTGGAACCACCGTGATGGGTGGCGTGCTTGCCGATCAGGAGAGCACAACCCGTCAGTGTACGCCTGGCGCTGCCAGCATTCCGATTCTTGGCAACATGTTCAAGCGCAAGACAGTCTTGAAGGACTCAACCGAAATTCTGTTCTTCATTACGCCGCATATCTATCGGCCCGACTATTTTGGTCATCCGATAACGACGGCGCCAAGCACGGGTCCGCGCACGACCACCGTGCCTCAGCCGGTTCCACTCGGCAATCCTCAAACCAATACGCCGACGCCGACGGAGTTGCAACAGCAGGAGAAGAATCCCATGGTGCAGCCGACGCAGCCGAATGTGCTGGGCGCGCCGAGCAATCCGGCGACAAACCCGAATAATTCTGCGCGACCGGGAGCAGTCAGCGGCGGTCAACGACCGTTATAGCTGAAAGCGCAGGCATCTCGTCTGCCTCATTTAACCCGGCCGAAAGGCTGTCAAGTAATTGCCGGTGGTCGAAGCGCAAGCATAGACCACCGGACTTGTTTGAGATAGATTTTATCGAGCATTCCCAGGAGACCGAAGGCCGATGTTCAAAGAAGCTCTTCAAACCATTGTCGAAAAAACCGACGGCGGCCTCGGCGCCCTGATCATGGGCGCGGATGGGTTGTCTGTCGAGAAATTCTTCTCGGAAGAAGGCGTTGCGGAAAACCTGGATGTCGCCGCCGCAGAATTCACCTCGTTGGTTCGTGGCGCCAGACGCTCGGGCAAAGACCTGGATCTCGGCGAGTTGCGCGAGCTGGTGGTTGCGCTCGACAGAGTCACTTTCGTCATGAGGCTCTTTAATCAGGATTATTTTGCAGTCCTCGCAATCAAGCCCGAAGGAAACCTCGGTCGCGGTCGATACGAATTAAGAAAAGCGGAATTATCGTTAGCAAGAGAGTTCGCCATGTAGTCTTCGCGTGAAACCCCCTGCTGACGGGAAGGACCTCTTGCTTTCTAACTCAACTTGCAAATGATAGCGCCGATCACAACTTCCTTCTTAAGGTTCTTCGCCGTCATTACGACGGTGCTGTGCCTGCCATTGCTTGCAAGCGCGGCGACGCTGCAAGCAAAAGTGGTTGAGGTCCAGTCGGGTAACACCCTCGTTGTCAGCAATATCAATCGTCCGATTCGAATTCGCCTAAAAGCGATTGTTCCTCCGGAGAGTGGCCAGCCTTTTAGCGAAGCCGCACGCGAACATCTAAAGGGATTGGTGTTCAATAAGGCAGTCACGGTTGAATACACGCATCTTGCCGACGGTTATCTGGACGCCAGAATCTTTCTCAACGGAATTGATATAGGATCGCAGATGCTTCGGGACGGCGTGGCCTGGTACGATTCGGCAACGAGTTATGAATTGACCGAAAGCGATCGCGATCTGTATTCGCGATGTGAACAGGCGGCGCGCGCGGAACATCGCGGCCTCTGGCAGGATCCGTCACCGGTGGCGCCTTGGGAGTTTCGTCGGATCCAACTTGCCAAGGTTGACAGCATCGTCGGCGGTGATTCTCCCCGCCAATCGAAGAACCGTGCGGCGGCGAAGCACGCAGGGTTGTCCAACGATGATCTGTTCGGCGCGGTGATGAGCACCGGCGCAAAGACCTCTGGGCCGAGCGTCAGGCCCATCGCAGAGAATGGCAGCGCAAGTCGTTGGACGAGATTTGAATCAGCCACCCAGCACTTCTCAGTTCTGGTCCCCAGCAATGCCGTCGAGGGTTCGTCTTTCACACCGGATTCGAGCGGCGCGCCCTTAGCGCTCCACTTTCTCGCGGGCGGTAGTGATCAGGGCTTTTATTTCGTAGTCTCGAGCAAAGGGCCAAATGAAAATCGCAGCGACGCATCAATCCTTGATCAGGCACTCCAGCAAATCATTGATGGCATGAACCAGGGAGCCCTCAGTTCGAGATCGGGGCCACTGATATCGGTGAAGCCGGCACGCGACCTAAGGCTTGGGAGTTATTTAGGCAGGCAGTACTACCTGAGCGCGGAAGGATTTTCAGGAACGGCGCGTGTGTTCACCAAACAAGCCGGCGACGAGCGCCAGCTGTTTGTGCTGTTAGCGTTGACTCGGCCCGGCAGTGAATCCTTTGGTAATCAATTTTTGAATTCATTCAAGATTGTTGAGTAGGTGAATGTTGGTATCCTCTCGGTAACCTCGCAGTCGTTTACCTCTGTCTGATCCGCGCTTGTCCGCCGTTAATTTGCGGCCATTCTTCTCGCGACGCGTGCCTACCCGATGCATTCATACGCGCAAGGCAACGTCGGAGATTTTGCGTTCAAGCCTACCGCCGATGGCTTCGTCTGGGAAATCCATGCGGGACCATTCACGATCCGCTACACCGCAATGATCAAGGATGGCACCTGGCACGAGGTCGGCGATCGGATCATGCCCGGTAAAGACCCCGTCCGCATCTTCGATATGAATCTCAAACGACTCGGCGATACAAGTTGGCCCGCCGCCGGTGCGGTCAGTCCGAAGTGAGATTGCTTGGTCAAACTTAACTGGTGAAGTAATCGGCATAATTTTTAACGCAAAGGACGCTAAGGGATTCGCAAAGGAACGCACAAAGAAGGGTTTTCCTTTGCGACCTTTGCGGCGAACTCTGCGCCCGTTGCGTTTAAGATTTACCGTGGCTTGAAAGCCAAGGCTAAAAATCAGCCGACACTACGCGTTGACAAAGATGTACGCTTTTCTTATCCGCGTGTCTCCGTGCTCATCCACGGCCAATTTCCTGACACAGAAACCACGCCGCAACCTTACAGAGATCCCGCGCGTAGTAATTCTGTGAAATGGGAAACCGGTGAGGAATGAGGCAGACTCTAGTCGGGCTAACGCTCGCCATTCTTCTGACCGCGTGCGCGGCGCAGGACGCGACCACGAACATCACTCCTGACGCTTGGCGCGCAGACCTTCGTTATCTTGCCGCCGAACTTCCGCGCCGGCACGTCAACGCTTTTCACACCAACACCCGGGAACGCTTTGCTGATGAAGTCGCGCGTCTCGACGCTGCCATCCCGCGCCTGACCAACGATGAAAGTGTTGTCGGGCTGATGCGGACTGTCGCCCTCATCGGTGACGGACATACGCACTTGGATCTGCCTCCCAGCTTTCCGCGTTACCCGATCGAATTACACTGGTTCGGCGATGAATTGCGCGTCGTTGCCGCGGGCGCTCCCTACCACGCGGCGCTGGGCGCGCGAGTGGTCGCGATCGGCGATGTTCCGTTGGCTGAATTGATGAAACGAACAACGGAACTCGTTCCCCGCGACGAGACCGCAGGGCGGACGCGCGAAACCGCTGCCATGCAACTAACGTCTCCTGAAGTCTTGCACGGTCTGGGAGTGATTGCGGATCGCGAGCGAGCGCCTTTCGTCTTGGACAACGCTGCGGGCGAGCGCATTACCGTGACGCTCTCGCCGGTACGCATCGGGGATTTCTCTTCCTGGCGTGTGGCTGGCGGAGATAAGCCGCCGCTTTACCTACGGCGTTTGAACGAGCCCTGGTGGACTGAGTTCCTGCCGGACACTCAGACAGTTTATTTTTCCTTCAGCGCTTATCCGCAGGAAGCCGAATTCCGAGAGCGCGCCGCCGCACTCGCCAAGCTGCTCGACGAATCGCACACACACCGTTTAGTGATCGATCTGCGCCGTAATCAAGGCGGAGACTTTCAGCGCTTCCGATCCCTCCTGCTCCCGATCATCGAAGCTCGCTCGGCAATCAATCGAGCCGGCGGCCTGTTCGTAATTATAGGACCAGGAACATTCTCAGCAGCAGGCGTAAGCGCGCTAGATTTGCGCAACCGCGCGCATGCAATTCTCGTCGGCACTCCCGCGGGAATACGACCGAACCATTACGGCGACAGCGCAGAGTTCCGTCTGCCGAACTCCGGCCTGCGCATCTCTTACGCGACCCAGTTCCACCGGTTCGGCACCGACACAGATTCAGAAATCGTGCCCGACAAAAGAATCGAGCCCACCTGGGAAGAGTTTCGCGCCGGACGCGATCCGATCATGGAATGGATTCTTTCGTACGCGCGGTGATGAAGCAAGTTGATGCCGAAAAGACAAAGCTCGACTAGGACAATAACGATGACCAAAGCTGAAGTTCGCCCAATCGGTATCACTGCCC
>QHXE01000531.1 GCA_003222835.1 Acidobacteriota bacterium
AATTCAACTTGGTCACTCAAAACTTCGCAGCCAACAACGACGAACCCCAGTGACGTTGGTCCTTAGCATGCTGCACATGACATGACGTGCAGTTTGGTTTGTCAGCGGCGATCAATACTCTGCCGGTTTTTTCTTCTGTGCGGCCGTTGTGACAGAGACCACACGTCGTGCGTGGTGTCGCGCGGTCGGGAGGATCGATCGATCGGTGACAACTGGAGCACGACAGTTGGCCTTGGATGTTGCCGCCGGTGATACCCGGCACCAGGCGCACCCGCGATTGATGAATAAAATGGAACTGGTGGCTGAGCCACGTCTGATCGTCCTCCGTCGGCAAGCGCTTAACCGGTATTTTCTTGCGCGCCCACGCCTCATCGTCGAGTCCTGGCCAGATCCATTTGCCGTTCGCTACCGGATAGCCAAATGTGCCGAGGTGAGGGGTGTGGACTGAGCGGCCGTTGTAAGTCTGCTTATTGGCATCATTATGGCATTCGGTACAGGCACGAAGGGCTGCTTCATCAACTCGGAAGTCCGCGCCTCGATGTTCGGGATGGCAAATCGCGCAGGAAATTCCCGCTTCAATATGGGGCTTGATGATCGTCGCCGCGAAGGCATCCGTGCTATGACAGTTGGCACACTGTGCTTCCATGCTGCCCCTCATCGTGTGACACGTGGTGCAGGAATTCGCATTTGCGCGAGCGGCGATTGGAGGTGAAATCGTTAGCTGCTTCTCAGCATGTGATCTCGACAAGGGCGCGGGAGCGTAAGCGTTGGCGTACCAGTAGGCAGCTGCGAGAGCCGGCACGGCGCCGATTATTGCTCCCCAGATAAAAAACGAAACCGGCCAGCGCCGCGCGAGGTCGGTCGTCGAAGTCCAGATCGATTGCGCCTTGCCGGTGCGTCTCTGGCTCAGCGGAAAAAGCGGCGATGGTCGCACCATCTTGCCCGCCTCTCGCATGCGTTTGTCCCAGAACACATCGAGCGTCTTGCTTGAAGGCAGGCGAGCGGGACGGGCGGCGGCTCGCTTTTTGTGACCTGGCCCTTTTGGTTCCGTTGGGGGTTTTTCGGTTTCAAGCTCCGGACTACTGGCATCAAGTTTATATTGCTCGACGCCGATCTGGAGCGCGACCTCGAGCACCATTTCTTCATCGTTAATGTCAACATCCACTAGAAAAGGACCGACAGCCAATCTGTCACCCGCGGCGAGACCTTCATTTCCAACTATCGGCTTGCCATTGAGAGTCACCGGATTAGATGGCCGAAGACCAAAGATGTAGTAGCTACCGTCAACGACCCTGATCCCAGCTTGCACGCGGGAAACCCATGGGTGGTTTAAGAGCAACTCACACTCGCGCAGACGCCCGATCAAAAGGCTGTCGGTGAGAATCGTGGTGGCGTCCTGGACCAGGTCAGTACGGACTATTTTGAATTGGTGTGGCTGCTCCATCGTACCGCTTGGCATCACGGCTAAAGCCCGCCGCGATAAGCCTGTTGAAACGGACTGACGAATCTGTTCCGGCGCTGCGTCCCCCAGCCGTACAACGGCTCGTCTAGTAACCATGCCGGACAAGCCGCGTGAACGCGTCTCAAAATCATTATCGCTTTACGGCAAGAAAGGCTACTTGAATGATGTGTGCAATCATCAATACCAACATCAGAGACGTTGAGATAACGTGCGGCGCGATCCAAAGCTTCAGACTCTGGTGCAGGTAGATTAGCGCATCCAGCCTACGCAGGGTTACCGCAGTTTCAACTGCCTCCAACAAACGAGTACGCTCAGTGTCGGTGGCCAGCCGCGTGGTCAGGTCCTTGAATAGCTGACGACATTCGGCGAGCAATGTTTGAAGATTCTTGCGGGGCACGAATTGCCGCAGCAGGAAGCGCTTACTCGAAAATCGCTTGCTGACTCGCTCTTTAATCTCATCCTTGAGCCAACCCTGGCTCTCGTCGACCAGCTTGTCTAGTGCCTGGCGAAGCTCTTTGCGACGGAGCACTAGATCTTCGAGCAGCAGCGGCTCGCCTTCGAGACTCGTCAAAATACGTGGTGCGATCAAATATGTCGCGAGTCCTACCAGACCAGAGGCGATCACGAAATCAAACGCTACGTAAAGCGAAGTAGTTATCGCTCCGCCAGTGTGTGTGCCGGCGTGCAGCAATAGAACAATGCCTGCGATCGCCCCGATATAGACGTGCGCGAGCAGCCAATAACGCAAGGCGCCGGCCCGTCTTCGGTAAACCTGTTTTCGCAAGGGATAAGTCATCACCGCCGCAACGCCCACGAGCCCAACCATGCCGGTGAGCCAGCGCATCGTTAACCAAGTGCCGCTGATCGACTTGTCGACGCCGTAGCGCTCCAGGCCGCTGACAACGAGTATCGTCCAGAGGAGAATCGCAACGATTCCGCCGACGTGCCAAAGCTTCGCTGTGGGGTCGCTCTTATGGATGTTTCTGCCGATTCCGTGAGTTTGATCGCGGAGAATCAGACCGAGCGTACTACCAGTTTCACTGAAATATTCCACCGGGTTAACGCGCACCAGCGCGCCCGTGGGACAGTTTTCTTCGCACGAGTATGCCTTGCGTGTGGCGCCTGGAGGATTAAGCGTGGTGTCCGCGCAGAGATTGCATTTGATGGCCACCATGTCGTCCGCCTGCTGTTCGGACGGCGGAGGTTCCCGCGCAGCGAGACTGAGCAGTCCTTTTATTCTTCTGAATAAATCGGGCTTCGCGACGATCGCCGGCTCGCGAGGCACCATCGTGATCGCGTCGTAAGGACATTGGGTGGCGCAATCGAAACAGCCGATGCAAATTGCCGGCTCGATATCAACGTCTCCTCCCGGACCACGAAAGATCGCTCCGGTGGGACAGCCGGTAAGACACTCCGGGTCCTTGCAATGCATGCAGACCTGCGGCGACAGCACGTGCTGAGTTTTTTTGCCCCCGATGCCAACCGGACGGGTGATATTGATGCCCCGCCGCAGCAGGCGCGATTGCCCATGCACCTTATGACAGGCAAGCGAGCAATTGCCGCAGCGCACGCAAAGGTCCATGTCCATTACCAGAAGATTCACACTGTCGACGATGCCCGTGGAGATCTCTTCTTCGGTGGCAGCCAAAACGCGCGGGTCGGCAACTTCCTCGATGGTAGGCGGAAGTTTGTCGTCGGCATTGGAAAAGCTTGAGAAGGTGAAAATCACCTGATCGCGCAAGGCTGGATCTGAAGATAGCAACTCGATTGGCACCTCGAGCACTTCGGTGCGGGCCATCACCGAAGCGGTATATTTCCAGAGTGAACCGGCTGCTGTGCTTTCCAATCCAAGGGAATTCCCGGCGCCGAGAAAATCTGCTCCAATATTCTTGCCCAGGCCGACCGCTATGCCCTTTTCGGCAGCGTTGAAAGGAATGCCGCGGATGCGCCGCACCCAACCACTTTTTATCAGGATGATTTTGTCGGCTGGTTTACCTTCCTCGCAAAGCAAGTGCGGCTTGCCATAAACCATGAACTTCCCAATTTGCTCAAGGCGATTGACGACCTCCTGGTTTGTCGGCGCGGGAATAGCTCGAGTCAGATCTTCGAGTACTCTGTTGAGACCGTGAGAGCGATAGGTACTGTCAAGCGCCTGTCCAAACTTCGGTAGCTTGCGCAACAAGCGCAGCGCCGGACGCGTCAATTCCAAAACCGTGGCGGCATCGCCCGCGGGCACGG
>QHXE01000532.1 GCA_003222835.1 Acidobacteriota bacterium
CACCGTGCCCCCCGCAGCGCGCAGATGGTACTGATGATTTTCCAAGTCGTCCGCGGCTTCGTCCTGCGGCGCGCGCTGTCGCTTGCGATAGTCGTCGATGATCAGATTCCGAGCCAGGCGCATCAGCCAGTTCTGTAGATCGCCCTGTTTTGGATTGTATTGTTCGAGCGATTTATAGACGCGAATGAAAACTTCCTGAGTTAGGTCTTCGGCGCTATCGGCGCGAGAGGTGAAGCGATAAGCAAGGTTGTAGATGCGGCGCGAGTAAGTCTGGACAATCTCTTCCCAGGCAGCGCCGTCGCCCGCACGGCACCTCCTTACCAATTCCGCGCCTTCATTGGTAGCCAAGCTTCTGACGGCTCCCACTTATGCTTCTCCGATAGTCGCGCGTTCCGGAATATGTCAGGCGGGATTGCCTAGACACGACCGTCTTACGTCAGCTTGAGAAACAAAGTTCCCGTTTGGGTACGCACGCCTCCGGCGTGCGGGTAGGCCGGAGGACTGTGTACCCAAGAACCGCTTTCTTGCGCGCAACATTAGACTGTTGTAGGCTTGCTCAGCCACCCCGTATCTTGTGGTTGCGTTATGGGTCAAGTCAAGTCTGTTCCCTAATCATTTCTAAGACGCCTTTGGGAAAATATCGCAAGTATCTGGAATTCGCGGCGCTGCTCCTGTTAGCGGTCGCGATCATTTGGTGGTTCGGCCGCAAACTGGATTGGCGGCAGGTCAAACTGTCGGTACAGAGTTCAGACTGGCGATTAATCGCTCTGGGTGCAGTGGTCGTATTGGCGGGTTACTTTTGGCGCGCGATCCGCTGGCAAGCTTTTCTTGCTCCTCTTACTAAAGTGAGTCTCCGCGAAGTATGGGTGGCGACTACGGTTGGATTTGGTGCGGTCTTGATGATCGGCCGGGCTGGCGAAATCGTGAGGCCGGTCGTACTGCCAATGCGCGACAAGCGCGTCCGTCCGGCAGCGTCGTTCGTTACTATTATGATCGAGCGTCTGTACGACACGATGACGGTCGTCTCAATCTTCGCGCTCAACTTGCTATGGCTGAAGCCGGCCACAGGTTCAGCCGAAGACCTTAGCCGGACCCGCGCGGCTGGTTTGTTACTCGTCATTCTGCTAGCTGCCGGAATCATAGTCTTGATTTGGTTCAAGCGCCGCTCGAAAAGCGTCATAGATTGGCTTGATTCTAAGATCGGCGAGCGCGGGCACACAGCCGCCAGATTAAAGCGGGCACTCTTGAGTACACTAGAGCAACTTGCTACCGCCTTGAGTGTGTTGTCCAATGTCAGGCAATTAGCGATCAGTCTCGCCTGGACTCTCTTACTCTGGTTTTCCGTTGCACTTGGGAATCTTCTGGTATGCCGCGCCTTCGGTTTGCCATTCGGCATCAGTCATATCTTATTCGTGTTAGGCTGGTCCATGGTGGGTTCGGTAGTTCCCACGCCGGGGGGCGGAGCCGGCGCGTTTCATGCGGCGACGGGAGCGGCGCTGGTCGTACTGGGCGCGCAGAGAGAGCAAGCGGCCGCGGTAGCGATCGTTTTGCATTTGGTGGATTTTGCACCCGCGGCGATTTTTGGTCTGTACTATTTCTTGCGCGGCGAGATCAACGTCGATCGGCTACGGTCGCTGATTTCGGCTGAAGCAGTTGAGCACGCCGTAGAGGATGAAAAGGTAGCATTGGCTCAAGGTGGATAACGGTAATCGAGATCAAGCGGGCAAGAAAATCGAGAGTGAGGATAGAAAGTTATGAAGTGCCCCTTTTGCGGTTTTCTGGAAGATAAAGTGGTTGATTCGCGGGAGTCGCGCGATGGTGACGCGATTCGGCGGAGACGTGAATGTCTGAAATGCGAGCGGCGCTTTACTTCTTACGAACGCATCGACGAAATCCCGTACATGGTAATCAAAAAAGACGGGCGGCGCGAAACATTCGATCGCAGTAAGGTTATGGCGGGCTTGTTGCGTGCGTGCGAGAAACGTCCGGTGCCGTCGGCTAAACTCGACAACATCGTAAATGCGGTCGAAAAATATGTCCAGGAATCTTCGGAGCGTGAGCGGCCAACCAGCAAGATTGGCGAATTGATCATGCGTCGCCTGAAAGAACTGGATAAGGTCGCGTACGTGCGGTTCGCTTCCGTGTATCTTGAGTTCGAAGATGTTTCGGAGTTCATGAATGAACTGAAAAACCTGGTGCGAGCCCGCTCGGGTGGTATTGCGAAGCGAGTCTAGAGGGTTTCAGATTGGTCATTTGTGCTTAACCTGTTTGGATTATTCGCGGTAACCGCGATGCTTGTCTGTTATGCATTCGAAGATCGCAACCGCTCGTTCATCCTGGGATTTGCGTTTGCGTGTGCGCTCGGTTCCCTCTATGGGTTTCTTCAGGGAGCGTGGCCCTTTGGTTTGATTGAAGCCGTGTGGTCGCTGGTCGCCGTGCGTCGTTGGCATTTTGCGCGACGGAGAAATGTCTAATGGTTAGGAGTGTCGGCCCAGCAGGTCTCGAGCGAATCGAGTTGAAGCGGTTGACCGAGCGCGTCGGCCAGCTTTTTACGGTTTTGCAGGAAGCAGCCGACGCCCAAATGGCCGAAGTTCCAGGCACTTGGGTGCCGCCGGTCGATGTTTGCGAGACAGCCAATGCGATTTGCCTGCGCATCGAATTACCCGGCGTGCTCGCCAGCCAGATCAAGATTGGATTGAACGGTAACAAGTTGCGGATCTACGGCGAGAAGAAAAAGAAGGATTCTCGCAAACGGATTATTTCGCATTTATGTTCGGAGCGTAGTTATGGCCATTTCAATCGTGCAGTTCCTTTGCGCTGGACAATTAGCGTGAAGGACGCGAGGGCTGAGTTGTCTCATGGCGTGCTTTTGATCCATTTGCCGAAAACAAAGGATCGCCGCGGATCAGAATTTAAGATTCCTATTGTCGAACAGGACTAAAATAAGCGAAATCAAACTATGGCAGATCAACCTCTTGACACCATCACGGAAGCCCTCGGGCCGGCGGAAGCTGAGCAGCAGTTGCAAATTCCCGATGAACTGCCGCTGTTACCACTGCGCGACATTGTGATCTATCCATTCATGATTGTGCCGCTATTTGTCTCGCGCGAGCGATCAATCCGCGCCGTGGACGAAGCGCTGGGCGAGCACCGGATGATCCTGTTAGCGTGCCAGAAAGATCTCGATAAGGAAGAACCTCAGCAGGACGATCTTTACAAAGTCGGCACCGTCGCCGTGATTATGCGAATGCTAAAGCTTCCCGATGGCCGCATTCGCATCCTGGTGCAGGGAATATCTCGCGCACAGGTCGAAACAGTCGATGTTTCCGGTGAGTATTTGCATGCGCGAGTGCAACCGATGCAGGAAATCATGGCGCCCGAACGTTCTCTGGAAGTGGAAGCGCTCATGCGCAACGTGCGAGCCTCGATGGAAAAGGCCGCAAATCTCGGCAAGAGCATTTCTCCGGAAGTGATGGCGATCATTGCGAACTTAGATGACGCGGGGCGCTTGTCCGATCTTTCCGCGTCAAACCTGGAATTGAAAGTCGAGGATGCACAATCTGTTCTGGAGATCGCGGACACGACGGCGCGGCTGCGACGTGTCAACGAACTGTTAAATAAAGAAATCGAAGTGCTTACCGTTCAGCAGGAAATCAATACCCAGGCGCGCGCGGACATCGATCGGTCTCAGCGCGAGTTTTATTTGCGGCAGCAAATGAAGGCCATTCAAACAGAGCTGGGCGAGGGCAATGAACTGGTCGAAGAAATTCAGCAATTCCGCGAGAAGATTGAAGCGTCGAAGATGCCAAAGCCCGCGGAAGATGAAGCGCTACGGCAACTTAAAAAGCTCGAACGGATGCATCCTGATGCTGCCGAGACGGCTACTCTGCGCAATTGGCTCGAAATAATTTCCGATCTACCTTGGTCAAAATCTTCGAACGACAATCTCGATCTGCACAAGGCCGAGCGGATTTTGAATGAGGATCACTACGGTCTGGAAAAAGTGAAAGAGCGCATCATTGAAGCCCTGGCCGTGCGCAAATTAAAGGAAAAGCCTAAAGGGCCGATTCTTTGTCTGGTTGGTCCGCCGGGCGTGGGCAAAACCAGTCTGGGCCGTTCGGTAGCGCGCGCGTTGGGCCGTAAGTTTATGCGGCTGAGTCTTGGCGGCGTTCATGACGAGGCAGAGATTCGCGGCCATCGACGTACTTATGTCGGCGCGATGCCCGGTCGCGTAATTCAAGCGATCCAGCAGGCGGGCACAAATAATCCGCTGATCATGCTTGATGAGATCGATAAGGTGGGAGCGGATTTTCGCGGCGATCCATCTTCGGCACTGCTCGAAGTCCTGGACCCGGAACAGAACAACAGTTTCCGCGATAACTACCTTAATGTAACGTTTGACCTTTCTAACGTCATCTTCATGACGACCGCGAACGTTCTTGATACCGTCCAGTCCGCATTGCGCGATCGCATGGAAGTGATTCGTTTGGCCGGCTACACCGAGGAAGAGAAGCTGGAAATTGCGCGCCGTCACCTGCTGCCAAAGCAAATGGAAGAGAACGGCATCAGCGCGCGCGATTTGAATATTTCGCGGACAGCGCTGGCGGCGATCATACAGCGCTACACACAAGAGGCCGGCCTGCGACAATTAGAGCGCGAAATCGGCTCGATCTGCCGCAAGGTCGCGCGCCGGATTGGCGAAGGCCAGAAAGGTCCGGTTCGCGTTTCAATAAAGAATCTGCACGAGTTCCTGGGAGCGCCAAAGATAATTCCCGAGGAAGTCCTGAAGAAAGATCAAATCGGCGTGGCTACCGGATTGGCGTGGACAGCCGCTGGGGGCGATGTGCTTTTTGTTGAGGCTCTGCGCATGAAAGGAAAAGGCGCCCTGGTCCTCACTGGACAACTAGGCGAGGTGATGCGGGAGTCTGCGCAGGCGGCTTTTTCCTATGCGAAGTCGCGCGCCAAAGAGCTTCAGATTGATCCCGATGATTTCAGCAACTACGACCTGCACATTCACATTCCCGAGGGTGCGATCCCTAAGGACGGCCCGTCGGCAGGCATTACGTTGGCCAGCGCCTTGATTTCGACGCTGTCGCAAAGGCCCGTGCGCAAAGACGTCGCGATGACTGGCGAGATAACCCTGCGCGGCAACGTGCTGCCTGTTGGGGGCATCAAGGAGAAGGTCCTTGCCGCACGGCGGGCGCGAGTGACCAAGATCATTCTGCCCGCTCGAAATCGGCGGGACCTCGAGGAAGTGCCGAAGGAGCCGCTTAAAGACATTCGGTTTGTCTTTGTGGATAACATGAGGCAGGTTGTCCGTGAGGCTTTGAAAGATAAGGTGACGCCAGTACTGACACCTGAACCGCGTCCCGCTCGCTTGCCTCAGGCGGCTGCCAGCCGAAATCATTAACCGTGGCCGTGAGGGAAGGAAAGAGTTCTGGCCTAAAGCGAGTGCTACTCTGGCTCGTTTTGCTGCTCTTGATTTTGATGCCACCGATAATCGCCGTCGTACTTTTGACGAACCTTTAGGGCGTGGGTTTCCGAAGTTATTTGAGGCTTTGCGAGGTTCTGGCTCAGGGCTCAATATGGGCCGTGACTTTGGTTTGACACCCCCAGGCGTGTGTGATAGCCTCGCGCTGCCTGGTTTTGTCCAGGAAATTGGGAACTTTTCCCCGTTCCGCACTGTTTAAGTAGTGAATGCCGCCGGCGCGACTCAGGGAAGTCGCAGTCGTGGATTCGCCCAAGCCTTTACCAGAGGAGAACAACGATTGATGACCCGTAGCCCCCTTAGTTTAGCTGCACTAATAGCCGCAGCGCTTTTCTTTCCAGCAATTATTCAAGCTCAGATTCCCGGCGGCTCTTCTGCTCGGGAGATTCCAACTGAAGTCCAGAAGACGGGCGGGCGCGTCGATCAGGTGATCGAGCGTGCTAGCGATCATTTTCGTAAGGGCAAGCTGAACCTCGAAGATGACAAACGGGAGCAGGCGCGCGACGAGTTCGACAAAGCCGTTGATGAGATTCTGATGTCCGGTCTGGACGTGCGTGCCAATCAACGGCTTCAGACCTATTATCTCGAACTCGTGGAAAAGATTTACCACGAAGAGGTCCCGCTGGTTCAACAGGTCGCGCCGCAACAGAATGCGATCCCTGTAGTGGCGCAGGCACCAGCGAATCCGAAAACCGAGACCGTTGAGGTGGCAAAAGCGCAGGCGCCCAAACAGATCGGCTTTCGCCAGCAGGGCTTTGAACCCTCACCTTTGGATCCGTTGAGCAAACTGGTTCTCACGGAAGACGAGAAGAAAGTTTCCGATTCGCAGCTAGCGAAACTGGAGGAAGCTAAGAATGCCCTCGATTTCAACTTCACGGCCAATCCGCTGATTCAGCAGTTCATCAACTACTATCAGGGACGTGGTCGCTCGACCATGGAGTCAGGTTTGCGTCGTTCGGGCCGCTACATGAAGATCGCGCGCGAGGCTTTTCGCAGAATGGGCGTGCCTGAGGACTTGACTTGGCTGGGCCAGGTTGAAAGCGCATGGCAACCAAGGGCTTTCTCTTATGCAGCCGCTTCCGGACTTTGGCAGTTCGTACGCAGCACGGGAGCGCAGTATGGAATGCGACAAACGGCTTGGGTCGACGAGCGGAATGGCATTGAGAAACCAACCTACGCGTCCGCGCAATATTTGAAGGATCTGGCTAAGCGTTACAACGGTGATTGGTTGCTGGCAATGGCCGCTTACAACACGGGAGCGCTGAATGTCGATCGCGCCATCTCGCGCGCGGGCGCGGCGAATTACTGGAAGATCTATCCATATATCTCTCAACAGACCCAAAACTACGTTCCGAACATTTTGGCGGTAATCCTGATCGCGAAAAATCCAGAGAAATATGGGTTCCGCGGCATTCGCCCCGAGTCACCACTCAGCTTCGAATCTGTTGCCGTTCCTTCGGCGACCAGTCTGCGGCTAATCGCGGACGCAACTGATACGAGTGCCGATTACATTCAGAGCTTGAATCCAGAATTGAAGCGAGATACGACGCCGCGCGGCGAGTCTTATACGATGCGCGTGCCTCCGGGCAAAGGAAAACAGGTTGCCGCCCTGCTGAAGCGCGTTCCAAGTGATCGGCGCGACTCAGCTCGGGTGATTTCGATTGTCCCCGGCGAAGATTTGCAATCGGTGGCCAACCGCACCGGCGTCAGCGTCGCAATGTTACAAACGATGAACCCGGGTGTAGATCTCAAGTCGACAAACAAGCTCGTAGTGCCGAACAACAACGTTCGCTTGACGAACTGGCGACGAGCGACTCCGAACACCGCCGACACAAACGCCAATTCGAGCCTGACTAAAGTTCGGGCGCGCAAAGGTGACACAATCGCCAAGATCGCCGCGGCGCACAAGCTATCCGCGGATGAACTCGCACGACTCAACGGCGTCGCACCTAACGTAGAATTGCAGGCCGGACAGGAAATCAAATTGCCCGGCGCGGCGGGCGGTGCTTCGCAGAGCAAGGGCCGCGGGCGGTAACTCAAACCGATCGAAGCGTTCGCTTGTGGTCGGGCGCTGTAAAAATGGCGAGCGCGCTTTCTTTTTCATCGAGAGGCGCGCTTTGTTCTTCTGGTAGGATAGACTTTTGATCTGCGTTCTCTTTGAACTGACCGGATCATCGCGAGCGAGTCACTGACTTTTGAGTCTGTGCTACTTTGACTCCCATGCTCTTCCGCACTCAAAGCGCTGCCGTCTATGGCGTCGATGCCGATTTGGTCGATATCGAAGTCGATCTTACTCCGGCGCGCGGTGAAACCGATCAGACACCTGCGGTAATCATCGTCGGTCTTCCCGACCTGGCAGTTCGCGAGTCGCGCGAGCGGATCCGTGCGGCGATCAATAACAGCGCGTTTTTCTTTCCCTTTCACAAGACGACGATCAACCTGGCTCCCGCCGACGTTCGCAAGGAAGGCGCGAGCTTCGATCTGCCAATCGCCCTTGGGATTCTGGGAGCCAACGGCGATCTGGGAAATGCCGAACACCTCACCGACATTTTGGCAGTTGGCGAGTTATCGCTCGATGGACGCGTGCGGCCGATTCGTGGCGCGCTGCCAATCGCTTTGCGCGCGCGGCAATCCCAAACCAAACACCTGCTGTTACCGGATGAAAATGCGAAGGAGGCAGCGGTTGTCTCGGGCGTGAACGTGTACGCAGTCACTGACTTGAGAAGTGCTGTCGAGATGATCGCGGCGATTCGTTCTGAAACCCCGCCGGAACCGATTCGAGTCGACCCATCTCATATTCTGATTCGCGACGAGCGTTATAACGTCGATTTTCGCGAAGTACGCGGCCAGCAGGCAGCCAAGCGCGCTCTGGAAGTGGCTACGGCTGGCGGTCATAACATCCTGCTGATCGGTCCGCCTGGTTCGGGCAAGACGATGCTGGCAAAGCGTCTGCCGACAATTTTGCCGCCATTAGAATTCGAGGCCGCGCTCGAATTGACCAAGATTCATTCCGTCGCCGGGCTGACTGGGCGAGCCGGACTTGTGACTGAACGGCCTTTCCGTTCTCCGCATCATACTATCAGCGATGCCGGGTTGATTGGCGGTGGCGCTGTCCCGCGTCCGGGTGAGGTTTCGCTGGCTCATCAAGGCGTGCTGTTTCTCGACGAACTTCCCGAATTCGATCGCAGCGTTCTGGAGGTTTTGCGCCAGCCGCTCGAAGATCAGAAGGTCACCATCAGTCGCGCGGCAATGTCGCTCACGTTCCCAGCTTCTTTCATGCTTGCC
>QHXE01000533.1 GCA_003222835.1 Acidobacteriota bacterium
GATCGCCCGGCTCGAGTTCCAGTTCGGCTCCCAAACTTCCCACGGCCACTTCGGAAATTTCAACACCGCGGCGGCGAATCTGCGTAACTGCCGGCGTGACTGCGAACTCGTACATCTGATTATTAAGTCCTTATCGTCATCGTCTGAATAATTCGTACTGGCGCAAACGGAAAGTATACCAAAAGCGCTGCTCGTTGTTGATGATACCAGCGTCGTTGACAACGAATAGGGCTCGGCTTACTCTCGATTTTGACCCGGGCCCCGGCCTCTTGCGATCATTTCAAGCATATCCAATCCAAATGGATAACGACGAAGCAACTGCAACCAACGCGGGGATCGCCAACGCCGCTAACCGACCTTGCGTGCTCCTGGTCGAAGACGATCGCTCGGCGCGACGCTTCCTGGAGGTCACACTGCAACGCTGCGGATACAAAGTAATCGCCGCCGCGGACGGCTTGGAAGCAATGAAGCTCGCTCTCGCTTCGCCGATCGATGCAGTAATCACCGATGCTATCATGCCGCATTTGAGTGGCCAGCAGCTAGCCCGCTTTCTACGCAACAATGAAAAGCTAAGTCGTGTTCCAATCGTTTTGTTGACCGGGCAGGAAAATAAAGATGCCGCATCTTCACCTGACGATTCAATCGACGCGTTTCTTTGTAAGCCGGTGAAAGCGGAGGAATTGAAGAGTTGTCTAGCCGGCCTCTTGCGCAGGACTTGATCGGAAAATATATTTGAAATCTTTTTTCTGACTTGATTTTGAATACACGCTGGCCCATTCAACCTTGCCCGTGTCGGTGGCTGCCATAATCGGCCTAAAGGTGAATACATGCGCGCTTTCTGTCTGACTCCTTTTGTTAGAGGCAATCAAGCCTACTTCGCGATGATTTTGACGGCCGCCCTGTCCGTGTGTTGCCGACAACCACTTCGAGTCAACGATGCGCCAACAACGCCCACGCCGCCTACGGTCACCGGCACTCCGTTGGTGATGCCGTCGCCAGTTTTAGGCAAACCGTATTTCGGCACTGGGGTCATCACCATCATTAATCGCAAGGAGGGCTGGGTCGAGATCAATCACGAAGAGATCAAAGGATTGATGCCGGCAATGACGATGGAATTCCTGGTCAAGCAGAACTCACTCTTGAACAATGTCCAAGTCGGTGACCGCGTTGATTTCACTGTCGTTGAGACCGCAAAGGCGGAATTCATTACCGAGTTAAAAAAGAAAAGCGTTCAATGAATCTCCGGGAGACAGAAGGTAAAGTATGAATCAGATTGATTTAACGACTCTCTGGTATCAAACTAATTTGGACATATTTCTAAACCGCTGGTTTTCAAACTACGAGGACGCGAGGCACGCGCGCGAGACCGAGGGCGGCTTTCTGCTGCCTTACAAACATCATTTTTTTGTGTGTAAAGCGGAAGTCATTCGCGCGCTGGGGTTGGAGCCTGACGATCCTGACTGGGAAAAGATTGAATGGGATTGCGCGCGGCCGGAAGATATGGAAGCGTATAAGCGCTTAAGTGAAAAGCGTGAGCGGATCGTCGCGGACCAGTAATGGGCATGCTTCGAGCGCTTTTAACCGGTCGTTACCGCTCGTTCTGTAACTGTTCAGCGCGTTTCAAGTACTTAGCGGCTTGCCGCCAATGAATCGCCACCGTGTAAGGAACAGTCGCGAGTAGTGCGGTATCGGCTGGACCGCGATTCTCGTCTTGATTCATGGCCGAAACATGGACGACGCGCGGCTGATAGATCCTTTCCCACCAGAATGCGCCGTCACGATAAGAAGCCAGCGCGTTACGTAGTTCCATTTTCAATCTGTCATTCGTTATGAAACCAAGCATGGACTCGACTTCTGCGGCCGTCTCTTGCAAGTGACTTTGGAAAGTCTCGAGTCGCACTTGGGCGAGTTTTCCGCCCGCTTCAAAATCTCCGAGCGAGCGGTATGTAATCACATCCTCTTCCAGGCGTCTGAGCGCGGCGATGGTACGCGCGGCGAGAATTCGATCACCAGCGGTAGATATTTTAGTCGCTGATTCAACCGTAGGAACTCTTGCGCGTGACACCGATTGCCCGTAGGTCGCCACACTTAGCAAGAAGAAAATGAGAAGGGCAAAAAAGGGTCGGTTCATTTAATTGAACGAGTTCTTACTCACCCGTTGACGCAGGTGGTACTGACTAAGGTTTACTTCCGTTGCATGAGTCATAAACTCGCAATATTATTCGCTTTCCGAAAGCATTTCTCAGATACGGAGGTTGATACATGAATCGTCCGCTTGAATCTGAATACGCGCCTTACTATCAAGGCTATATCGCCCACGTGACCGAAGACGAGATTCTGCCGGTCTTACGTTCCCAACTCGACGCGCTCGATGTGTTGCTGAACCGAGTTGCGCCAGAGCACGAAACCTTTCGCTACGCGGATGGCAAGTGGAGCATTCGCGAAGTCATCGGCCATTTAATCGACGCCGAGCGTGTGTTTGGCTACCGCACGTTTTCAATCGCGCGCGGCGAGCAAAGGAACCTGCCGGGCTTTGATGAAAACGAGTACATGCTTCGCGCGCCTTACGGTCGGATAGATCTGGAAGATCTACTGAGCGAGTTGCGGCTCGTCCGCCTGTCAAATATCGCCATGCTGCGAAATCTCGATGCCGAGGCATGGTCGCGGACTGGCGTAGCAAACGACTCGCCAGTCTCAGTTCGAGCGCTGGCCTTTATAATGGCGGGGCACGTACGACATCACATGGGAGTTTTGTCCCAGAGGTATCAAATTGCCGGTGCGAGGTGACCACTTATGAGTCCACTTCAGAAGTTCGCGCAGGTGCCGCTGATCGTGGTTGTCTGTGCAGTCGCCACCTTTGCGCAGACCTCAACGAGAGACTATCGGCGCGCTCACGAACATCAGATCCTTTCGGAATTCACACGCCTGCTCGGGATTCCGAATGTAGCTTCCGACCGCGAGAATATCCGCCGCAATGCGCAGTTCATTGTCGAGATGATGCAGCGACGCGGACTTAATCCGCAATTGCTCGAAGCGAAGACGAACGATGTTCCGCCCGCGGTGTTTGGTGAATGGAAAGCGCCGGGCGCGACACACGCAATCGTTCTCTACGCGCACTACGATGGGCAGCCAGTCGATGCTAAACAGTGGACGGCGTCTCCACCGTTTCAGCCAACCTGGCGATCCGCGGCGTTCGAATCGGGAGGGAAGATCGTCACGCTCCCCGATAATGGCGAGATTAATCCTGAATGGCGGTTGTATGCCCGCGCCGCTTCAGACGACAAGGCCGGCGTGATGGCTATCCTAACTGGCTTCGACGCATTGCGCGCGCAAGACATCACCCCATCGCTGAACATCAAATTCATATTCGAGGGCGAAGAAGAAGCGGGCTCGCCGCATCTCGGCGAAATCATCGATCTTCACAAGGATTTGCTAACAGCCGACGCCTGGATCATTTGCGACGGACCAGTGCATCAGTCGGGGCGTAGACAGGTTGTCTTCGGAGTGCGCGGCGATCAGAACGTCGATGTGACTGTTTACGGCGCGAAGCGGCCGTTGCACAGCGGACATTACGGCAATTGGGCGCCGAATCCCGCGATGTTGCTCGCGCGCTTGCTCGCGTCGATGAAAGACGACACGGGCCGCGTCACGATTGCCGGCTGGTACGATGGCGTCGAGCCGATCGGTGACGCAGAGCGACGCGCGATCGCGGAAGCTCCGGCCTATGATGACGAGTTGCGATCACAGCTCGGCCTGGCGCGCACGGAAGGTAATGGAAGAAGTCTGCTGGAGCTAATCAATCAACCGTCGCTGAACATCAACGGCATAAGCAGCGGCGACGTCGGCGCGCTGGCTCGCAACGTCATTCCAACTACGGCCACTGCCGTGCTCGATCTGCGACTGGTAAAAGGAAACGATCATCAGCGACAAGCGCAGCGGCTTATCGATCATATTCGCAAGCAGGGTTTCTTTGTGATTGATCACGATCCCACGGACGCTGAACGAAAGCAACATGCATTGATTGCAAAAGTGATCGCCCGGTCCGGCGGTTACAATGCCGAACGCACGCGCATGGACTTGCCCATCTCGATCGCGGTGACTGCTGCCGTGCAGTCGACTTCCAAGGATCCAATCGTCAAACTGCCAACGTCCGGAGGCAGTCTGCCGCTGTCGATTATCACCGACCATCTGCGCACAGTCACGATGACGGTGCCGATTGCCAACTACGACAACAA
>QHXE01000534.1 GCA_003222835.1 Acidobacteriota bacterium
CTGGGAGAGCCGCTGCAACTGAGTTGGGAACTTATCAACAACTCGGCGACGCCCCTGCCGGCGCCCACGGACATTCGCATCGAGGCGCAGCATACGTTGATCGGCGTGGTCAACCCGCACGGCGATTCCAAAGCGATGTCCTCGTTTGTAATCGAAACGGAAGCGGCGAACATCGCAATGCTCGACGCGGGCAAATCCTTGAAGGCGGATACGCGAGTCTTCTGGAGCGCGCGCTCCGGCTTTGCCTTCGACACTCCAGGCCGATACACCATCGAAGTCCGAACCGTGTGGGGAGTTAGCGGCGCGCAGGTGGGCGTCAAAGCCAGCGTGAACGTCTGGGTTAACTATCCGCAGAGCGAAGCCGACAACGAGGCCGCCGCAAACCTGCTTCACCACGAAGTCGGGATGTATGTGGCGTTGGGAGGCGGCGCGAAGCATCTGAAGGGGGCCGTCTCGCGATTGAAGAAAGTCAGCTCGAAAAGTGGCAAAGACGGCGTGCCCGGTGCGATGAGAGGATACAAGGGTTTGATTTAATCGCGTGCTGAGGACAATCCGGGATTTACAGCATCTCAGATTAACTGAGCAACACAGAGTGCGCCGAACAAGGCGTCTCGTATTGCTTCTATTTCGCAAGGGGCGACGCACGCTCAACTCTTTCCGAAGAGATGGCGTCGTCCCTTGCTCTTTAATTGACGAGCGATTCTTAGATGCAGCGCAAGCTGCGACCGGCGCTGAGAACTGACATAGAAGAGTTCCAGGTTTGCAATGGCGTTCAGTTTGAGCAAAGCGACGAATCGGTCAGGCAAGAACTGAGATGTCACCGATAATCAAGCCACGCTACCCGCTGGAAGAATACTTTGAACTCGAGCGTACGTCCGAGGAGAAGTATGAATACTTCAATGGCGAAGTGGTTTGCATGAGTCGGGAAGATCCTCAGCATTCGCTGATTGAAGTCAACGTCCTTGCGACGATCAGTAACAGGCTGCGAGAAAGTGACTGTCGTGTTTATACATCGCGGCTTCGCATCAAAACGCCATGGCTGGTTTGACTCCTGTCGAAAGCAAATGATATCGTCCGCCAGCATCAAGTCATTTGATTTCTGATTTTTGACAAGCGTTCGGGTGCCTCGCATCAAAGCGAGGAGAATAGGGAAGCGGGTGTGAATCCCGCGCGGTCGCGCCACTGTGAATGACTTCGCTGGTTAGGGCGAAGCAAAAGCCAGGAGACCTGCCCGAATGCTGTTGCAGTTTTTGAACGCCCGCGAAAAGGTGTTCAGGCCGCAGTGGGAATTCTCCTTTTCAAGAAAGATCCCGTCGCCAGCCTGTCGCTTTCGCGCGGCAGAAGAGGTGACGGGGTTTTGTTTTCTGAGCAAAGACACCTTCTCAGCGGATTGGACCTAAGTCCGCGAAGCGGACGGTCGGCAATAGCCCAGCGATTTATCGCCGGGTGCAGTCCGCGATTAAAGAAGTTAGTCCGCGAAGCGGACGGCAGAAGTCCTTTCCGTCGGTTACTATCGCCCGTTTCAGGGGCTCGGGGTCAAGGGCTCTCCTATCACTCGAGCACTGAAAGTGCCGGGCTATTTTCGTTCGTCCGCTACGCGGACTCAAAGACGAAGATCATCCTGATTGGCATCCTTACAATTATCCTCAACGCCTCATGCTCACTCACGCCTAATCACAATTCTACCTCGCTGAAAGAAACCGCGCGCGAAGTCGTCGATGAGACAGGCCGCCGCATCCGTCTTCCGTTGCGCATCGATCGCATTGTCTCGCTCGCTCCTAATCTCACCGAGATCGTTTACGCGATCGGCGCCGGCGATCGACTGGTTGGCGATACCACGTATTGTGACTACCCAGCGGACGCGAAGAACGTTGCCAAGGTTGGCGACACGATGCAGCCGAGCATCGAGCGCATCGTTGCGCTGAAGCCGCAAATCGTTCTGGTTTCGACCGCGTCGCAGCTCGAAGCATTCACCTGGCAACTCAATGAACAGAAGATTGCCGTTTATGTGACTAATCCACGCAGCCTTGAAGAAGTGTTTCGATCGATTGAAACGTTGGGCGAATTGCTTGGCGAACACGATCGCGCGGCGGGCCTTGTCGCTGATCTGCGCAAACGCGCTGATGTAGTCCAAGCGGCGATCAAGCAAGTCAAGCCGGTAACAGTTTTTTATCAAGTGTCCGGCGAGCCGCTTTACACGATCGGTCGCGAATCCTATCTGACCGACCTGGTACGAAGCGCGGGCGGCATTTCAGTCACCGCCGATGTGCCTGGCGCGTTCCCGAGATTCAGCGACGAAGCCGCGTTGGCCGCGCGACCCGAAGCGATCATCATGTCTACGGCCGGATCAATGGGAGAAGCAAACTCAACCGTGGCATCGTCGCTAAAAAACTCTCCGGCAGTTTTGAATAATCGAGTATACAAAATTGACGGCGATCATCTTTCGCGTCCAGGTCCGCGGCTTGTCGATGGACTGGAGGAGATGGCCCGCGCGTTGCACCCTGAAGCTTTCAAATAAAAGTCGTCAATGATTATGCGGGAAAAGCCAAGAGAGACCGGGCGAGCAACTTTTAGTCGAACGCTACTTGTTTGTGGTCTTCTTCTTGCTGCGCTTGCCATCGTGTTCATCACCGCCGCCGTAATCGGCAGTCAACGTTTGCCACTTGCAGCGTCGTTATGTGCTCTAACTGGCAGATCCAATTGTGGACTCTCGCCGGAGCAGCGGGCAATTCTTTTTGATCTTCGGTTGCCGCGCAATTTATTGGCAGGCGCAGTGGGCATGTGCCTGGCGGCGGCCGGCGCCGGGTATCAAGCGTTGCTGCGGAATCCTCTGGCGGAACCTTACTTGCTTGGCGTTTCAAACGGCGCGGCAGTGGGCACGATGACCGCACTGGTTTTTTTCGGCGCGTATGAGTGGAGCCGGCCGCTAATGGCTTTTGCCGGCGCTCTCGCGGCAACTTTTGTTGTGTATCAACTGGCGCGTGGCCGGGCCGGCGCCACGCCAGAGCGCCTGATACTCGCCGGCATCATCGTCACGACGTTTCTTTCATCAGCGATTGTTTTCATCACGACGCTGATGGACGCGACGCGCATTCGCTCGTTCACATTTTGGCTGCTGGGCGATCTTTCCGGCACTACCTCGCGGCTGCTGGGGGTGGCACTTGTCGGCGCTGCGATTGGCGTCGGCATTCTGGTGATAAATGCGCGCTCCTTGAACCTGATGATGCTGGGTGAGCGCGATGCGTTCGATCTCGGCGTCGAAGTTGGCCGGGTCCGCCTGACTGTGTTCGCCGCGGCGAGTCTGCTCGTCGGGGCGTCGGTCGCGTCCAGCGGTTCGGTTGGTTATGTAGGCCTGGTGGTACCACATCTCGTGCGCTTGTCGTTTGGGAGCGATAACCGTTTGGTAATTCCCGCCGCAGCGCTTGCGGGCGCAAGCTTTGTCATTGTCGCCGACACTTTATCGCGCACGATCATCGCGCCGCGGGAATTGCCAGTCGGTGCAATCACCGCTTTGATCGGCGCGCCGCTGTTTATTTATCTGCTGCGCAGAGGCTAAACGTAAATGAGAAGGAAAACTTTATTGAGTTGGAGCAGTGGCAAGGATAGCGCGTGGGCGCTGCACGTTCTCCGCCAACGATCCGATCTGGAGATTGCGGGACTTATGACTACAGTGAATCAACTTTATCAACGCATCGCAATCCATGCGGTGCGGCTCGAACTCCTGCAACGCCAGGCGGAGGCTGTTGGTTTGCCGTTACATATCGTCGATCTCCCATATCCGTGCAGTAATTCTCAATATGAGACAGTCATGGAAAAATTTATCGAACAGTCGAAGCAAACGGGAATTGAATGTATGGCCTTCGGCGATCTCTTTCTCGCGGACATTAAAGCATATCGAGAAGCGAAACTATCCGGCACCGGCATCACTCCTTTGTTTCCGATTTGGCTAAAGCCCACTGACCAATTAGCGAGAGAGATGATTTCCAACGGCTTGCGCGCGGTCGTAACTTGCGTGGATCCGCAA
>QHXE01000535.1 GCA_003222835.1 Acidobacteriota bacterium
ATATTATCTAGAGATGCTGCGGTTCGATTGGGACGAACGGAAGAACAAGAGCAATCGGATCAAGCACGGAATTTGGTTTGAAGAGGCCCAGAGCGTTTTTAGCGATCCGCATGGACGCTTATTTTATGATCCGGAGCACTCCGAGCACGAGGATCGGTTCATTCTACTTGGTGTGAGTTCAGCGGCAAGAACGCTTATCGTAGTTCACTGTTACAAGGAAAACGATTCCGTGGTCAGGATTATTTCTGCCCGTAAGGCGACTAGAAAGGAGGTGCGCTTCTATGAGGAAGGAATATGATTTCTCCAAATTGAAAGAGCTGAAGAACCCGTACGCAAGAAAGAAAAAGGCGGTGGGCATTAACTTGAGTCTGGAAGTCGTGGACTACTTCAAGCGACTGGCGGAAGAGACTGGACTGCCTTACCAAAAGCTGATTGATTTGTATCTGCTGGACTGCGCGAGAAAACGCAAGAAGCTGACAATGAAGTGGGTGGCATAGCGGCGACGAATTACTCAAGCTGCGGTGAATGCTTCGGCGTCATCCTCGCACGAATCGCGTGGGAGGACATTGGTTTGATTAAGCGGTGACCTGCGGTCCACAGGAGTAATGGTGGTCCTCTATGCCGACGTTCAGGCTTGTGCCTCGGCCAAGTATGGCTCGCGAAAGATTAAGTCTAAGCGTAGAAATGGAGGGACACAGGCCCTGCGCGAAGAAGCAGCAAAATCTGGTGCCGGGGGCCCGACACGAACGGATCGCGACATCCGATTCACCATCAGGGTCGCGGCATAAATCGTTCGGCTGCTATGAGATGTGCGCTTGCACCTGTGCAAGCCTTCATCGAAACAGCAAGGCTGGCCAATTTTCGCTGAGCTGGCGCGTGCAGAAGCATCGAGTGCAGAGTGCCAGACATTTCCGCTCCCGTCGGTGACGCTGGCATTCACAGGGAAGTGCGCTCGCTGACGATTCATGGTCTCCCCTTGCGGACGAACAACCGACCGCGGCCGCCGCACTGGCTACACTGCGGATCACCCCTGTATCCCAAAGCCTCACAAGATGGACAGCTGCAAACGGAGAAGCCCGGGGTAATTCCCGTGGAGCGAAGGGGGCAGGCCACCAGCGTCCTTGTGCATAGGGTAGACATGTATGCACACTTGTGCATATACTAAGAACTGTGAGCTACGAATGGGACCCGGCCAAAGCCAAAACGAACTTCGCCAAGCATAGAGTTCGTTTTGCTGATGCCATGACCGTGCTCGAGGACGACCTTGCTTTGACGATACGCGATCCATTTTCAGAAGAAGAGGAGCGGTGGATCACTCTAGGCAGGGATGCACTTGGCGGCCTCCTCGTCGTGGTTTACACCTGACGGGGAGAGAGTGTGCGCCTGATCTCGGCACGCCTGGCCACAGCCCGAGAGACTACTCAGTACGAGGAACATCATGAAGCGTGAATACGATTTCCGTAAGGCGAAGCGTGGAGCTGTCGTTTCCATTCCCAAAGGGAAAACACGAATCACAATCCGCCTCGACGACGAAATCCTTGCCTGGTTCCGCGACCAAGTCGAACTGGCCGGTGGCGGCAACTATCAAACCGTTATCAACGAAGTCCTGCGCCAACACATCCTGCGCGCCCAAGAACCATTGGAAAAAACGCTCCGCCGCGTTATCCGGGAAGAGATCCGCCGGGCGTCCTAGCTTGCACGATCGGCCATCACCCGGCTTCAACCGCTAGTCCCCGACACCGGCGCTACCACCACAGTGCACGTCACGGACTGGGGTCGCGTGTCCGTCCAACTCCCGATGCCGTAGGCACCGCTCTTCTCTTGGTCGGCCCAGAACCGACTAGGCGACGCTCGGCGCGGTCGCATCCGGCTAGGATGACGAGGCCCGAAGGGCATCACAGCCCACCACGCTCCACATTCAGAATGTCCAAAGCCGTGCGGGTTTCGGGAAGCTGGCAAGCCCGGCGAATCAACGCTTGGACCGATTTTCACTCCTTGTCGGACAAACCAAACGGGACGCAATTCTGGCGTGCGCGGAACCCGTAATTCTATTACCCGGGCGACCCTTCACTCTCACCCACATCCACGAAATCTGCACCAAGTTCAATGAGGGTTACACACTTCAGAGAATGGCCAACTATGGGTATGTATCCGGGAATCGATCGGTTCGGTCTACACAAGGGCGTCACTCAGGATGTGTGAGCGTTGAGGATCAGGCGTTGGAAGACATCCTGATTTTATCGACCGATGCGCCGACAAGTCGTTCAGGACGAGGGCCGACGCTCACGTCCGAGCCGAAGCCGATCAGAGGTGCCATCGTTAATCCGATCCAACCACGGCGCAGTGCGTAAGCGCCAGCCCGTTTATCGGCCCCGAATCCCCAATCGCCGGAAGAGCACCTTTCCCCCGACAGTCCACCAGCACCGATGTGCTGTGTCGCCGTTCAGGAGCCTGACGCTCGCCGCACCCTGTCTGTGCAGGCAGACATTACGGGATCGGCTCTCTGCCTGATTCTCCGATTGGACTCGTTGCACTGCGGAGCACAGCGAGTAGGAGCAGGCGCATGTGCCTGTTCCTATTGCCGCTCGTCTTGCCCTTACTCCCCATTGGCGACTCCGAAAACTGTTCCCTCAAACTCCCCCGTATTCGTTAGAAGTTCGGGCGCGTTAGAGGCGTTGAACAACACTGGGGTCAACGTGGCCGTCAACGTAAGGGTGCCGGACGCACCCTTGAAACGCCCGGTTCCACCTGTGATCTGATAAGTCACGGTAAGGTGGCCCACCCCAGCCGTGAGATCCGCGCAAACGGCTCCCTCCGTGATCCTGACCGTCAATAGACTTCCGTCTTGGAAGCGAAATACGCCCGCGCCGGTCACAATTGGAAAATAGAGCTGAGTCGGGCCGGAGCAAGTGCTGGAAGGCTGGGGAGAAGCTGTGTCAGCGCGTAGTTCACGAAGGGTGAATGGTCCTAGCGTACCGTTACCGGCTAAAATCTCTTCGTCGGTAACTGTGCCGTCATGTAGATTGATCGTAGTGGCCACATTAGTCCCCGAAGACGTCATCTTTACGTTTACGGGCTCCTGTTGTGCGTAGACTCCTGCGACACCGAGATTGAGGATCAGCGCCACGATTGCTATGTGTTTCATGGGTGCCTCCTATCTTTTTGGAGGAGATCATTCTCAGAGCTTGTTCTCCTTCCGCTGATACAGGCGGAAGCGGACGGCAAAAGCGGCCACGTTCTGGTATATTTTTTGTCTCACGGGGAGAACGGGTTGTCCATCGGCGCATCCTCTGCTGAAATCACGGGTCTGTTGAAAGCCTGGAACAGCGGCGACCAGGCTGCCTTGGCGCGGCTGGCGGAGCGGGTGTATCCCGAACTGCGCCTCATGGCCCGCCGGTATATGAAAAATGAACGCCAAGCCAATACTCTCCAGACCACAGCATTGGTGCATGAGGTATACCTCCGCCTGGTTGACGTGACCAAGGTCGAATGGCGGGAGCGCGCGCAGTTTTTCGCCTTGGCCGCACAGATGATGAGGCGCATCCTGGTGGACGCCGCGCGGGCACGTGGCGCACAAAAGCGCGGCGGCAGCGCTCTCAAAGTGAACCTCGATGAAACAGCCCTCCTGTCGAGCGCGCCGGACCGATCCATTCTGGCCCTGGATGAGGCCCTGACAGCTTTCTCGCAGGTTGCTCCGCGACCGGCGAAGGTCGTCGAATTGCGTTATTTCGGCGGATTGACCGAGGAGGAAATCGTCGCGGCCCTGAAGATCTCACCGCGCACCGTCAGGCGCGACTGGGATCTCGCCAAGGCTTGGCTATTGCGGGAGTTA
>QHXE01000536.1 GCA_003222835.1 Acidobacteriota bacterium
TCTCGAAATTCCCAAACCGAAATCCTTCGGAGAACCAGACGTTCAAAACCTGGTCAAGAAATTGTTCACGGACGGAAGCCTGCCCAGTTCCGATCTGAGCAGCACTATTTTCAACTTCATGCTTCCGAGGGGCAGCGAACTCAAGCTTGGCAAAGATAGCTCGTTTCACGGCCTGGGTGGCTACCATGGCTCACTGCATGTGAAAAAGCCGGGCCAGGGTTCCACCACGCTTTATTATTCGGTCGGCGTGTTTTCTGAGATCCTGCCGAACGGTAATGAAAACGGAATCGTTGCCTTCGATAAATCGTGGAAGAATGTGGTGGGCACGTTCTATCACGAGCTGAATGAGTTTCGCACGGATGCGGACGTGGACGACGCGATCAATGGCGATAACAATGACTTTCTCGGCTGGATGTCGCGACAAGGTGAGGAAATTGGAGACCAACCCATTTTTGCGGCGGGCAACGACCTGTCGAGAGTTTTCAAGCAGGTGAAAGCGACTGGAACGAAGAAGACTTCATTGCCGGTCCAGTTCTTGTATTCGAACTTTGCGCACGGCGCCGAAGGCCCGATTTCGAAACCACATCAATAGAGCACCCAGGCCGCCCGGCATTTTGATCTGACTTAAATCGTCTCCGCTCCCGCGCGGCCTGTTGTTCGTGGGCGTAACTCCCGCTGCGATATTAGACATTGCCAACCGATGGCGATAAGATGCGGCGCAAGCAGTTACAATTCCGTTTCGAAGAGCAAATCATGTCACAACTGGTTTCGGTAAATCTTTCTGCGCGCCATGTCGCGTCAATTCTTTCTAGTTTCCTTTTGCTGACGACTATCTCCCAAGCGAGCGCGCAGCAATTCAATCCCGATCTATTCACGTCGCTTCACTGGCGCAGCATTGGCCCATTTCGCGGAGGCCGCACGCGCGCGGTCGCCGGTGTGCCATCGCAGCCGAACGTCTTCTACATCGCGCAAGTGAACGGCGGCGTTTGGAAGACTGATGACTACGGCCGCACGTGGACGCCGATCTTCGACGACCAACCGACGGGCTCCGTCGGATGCATCGCGGTTGCGCCTTCCGATCCGAACATCATTTACGTTGGCAGCGGGGAAGGATTGCAACGTCCCGACCTCTCGGTAGGCGATGGCATCTACAAATCGACTGATGCGGGGAAAACCTGGACGCATCTCGGATTGCGCGACGGGCAGCAGATTCCGCAAATCGCAATCGATCCACGCGATGCCAATCATATCCTGGTCGCAGTCGCCGGTCATCCGTACGGCCCGAACCCGGAGCGGGGCATATTTCGATCGACGGACGGCGGCCAAACGTTTGAGAAAGTTCTCTTCAAAGATGAAAACGTCGGCGGCGCGGACGTCGCGTTCGATCCAAAAAATCCCGATGTCGCGTATGCCTCGCTTTGGGAAGCGCGCCAGGGTCCCTGGGAAAACGGCGCGTGGAATGGCACCGGCGGCGGAATTTATAAATCGACCGACAACGGAAAAACATGGCACCAGTTGAGCGGCGGACTACCGGAAGGAATAGTTCAGGCAAATATCGGCATTGCTCCGAGCAACACGAATCGTCTAATGGCATCAGTCGCCACTCCGAGCGGCGTGAACCTTTATCGATCGGACGATGCAGGAGCTACCTGGGCAATAATCACTAAAGACCCGAGGCCCGCGGGGCGAATCGGCGGCGGTGATCTCTGCGTACCAAGATTCAATCCGAAGGATCCTGAGGTCGTGATCGTCGCCAGCACCGTGACGTGGAAATCAACGGACGGCGGCAAGACTTGGACTGGCTTTCGCGGTGCGCCTGGAGGCGATGACTATCAAAATGTTTGGATCAATCCAAACAATCCCGATGTGATCCTGCTGGGTAGCGATCAGGGCGCAATCATCACAGTCAACGGCGGCAAGTCATGGAGCAGTTGGTACAACCAGCCGACTGCGCAGATGTATCACGTCAACGCCGATAATGCCTTTCCGTATCGTCTGTGCAGTGGGCAGCAGGAGAGCGGGTCAGCCTGTGTGGCTAGTCGCGGCAACGACGGTGAGATCACTTTCCGAGAATGGCATCCGGTCGCTGCCGAAGAATACGGTTATGTAGTTCCCGATCCACTTGATTCGGACATCGTCTATGGTGGCAAACTCACGCGCTATGATCGCCGCACCTCACAAGTACAGAACATTATGCCCAAACCGCTTCGCGGGCCGGATTTTCGCGTGCTGCGCACCGAGCCGGTAGTCTTCTCGCCGGTCGATCCTCATGTGCTCTTCTTTGCCGCGAACACGTTGTGGAAGACGAAAGATGGTGGGCGTAGTTGGGAACAGATTAGTACCGATCTCACGCGCAAGACTTTCGATGTGCCCGAAACCGTCGGCAAATTCAGCTCGCAGCCAAATGCGCGAGCGACGCAGCGGGGCGTGATCTATGCAGTTGCGCCGTCGCCGTTGGACATCGATCTAATCTGGGCCGGAACCGATGATGGGCTGATTCATCGAACCACTGATGGCGGCGCTCACTGGACGGATGTGACGCCAAAGCAGTTGAAAGCGTGGCAGAAGGTTTCGATTCTTGACGCCAGCCACTTTGACAAGAATACAGCGTATGCGGCCGTCAATACGCTCAGGCTCGACGATCTGCGGCCGCACATCTATCGCACACGCGATGGGGGCGCGACCTGGACTGAAATTACCAACGGCATTCCTGATAGTGAGAACACCGACGTAGTGCGCGAGGATCCGGAGCGTAAAGGTTTATTGTTTGCGGGAACTGAACGCGCGGTTTACGTTTCTTTCGATGATGGAGATCATTGGCGATCCCTGCGGCTGAACATGCCCGCCACATCCGTTCGCGATCTAATCATCAAAGGCGACGATCTTTGCGTGGGAACTCACGGGCGCGGTTTCTGGATTCTCGATAACATCACGCCACTGCGGCAACTTCAGACATCGATCGCCAAAGCACCGGCGATTGTGTTTCGTCCGCAGACCGCACTGCGCGTTCGCTGGAACACCAACTCCGACACGCCGCTGCCGCCTGATGTTGCTGCCGGCGAGAACCCTCCCGATGGCGCGATGATCGATTACTACATCGGGTCGCCAACCTCGGGCCCGGTGACGCTGGAAATCAATGATGATGCAGGTAAGTTGGTCCGACGTTATTCCAGTGCCGATCCGTTGCCGGCTCCCGATCCGACGCTCAACATTCCAGCTTACTGGGTGAGGCCGCCGCAGAGGCTGGCCAGCGAACCTGGCATGCATCGCTTTCTTTGGGACTTTCATTATGCGCCCGTGCCCGGCGTTCGGCCCGATTATCCGATCGCGGCGGTGTACCGGAATACCGCTCCAGCCCCAACCTCGCCCTGGGCGATGCCGGGCAAATACACGGTGGTGCTGACCGTAAATGGTAAGAGATATTCCCAGCAACTAATTGTTCAGATGGATCCGCGTGTCAAGGCGACGACCGCAGACTTTGCTGAACAGTTCAGATTATCGAAAGAACTCTACGACGAGTGGTTGGTACTCTCTTCGATAACCGAGAGCGCCAGTACGATCCGCAAACAATTACTCGATCTACGCCCGCGTGTTCCTGAGGGCGATGTGAAGACGCGACTCGATGCGTTAAGCGAAAAGCTTCAGGGATTAGTTGGCGCGGGCGGCGGCGGACCTGGTGGCTTTGGCGCCGGTGGCGGCAGCAGACTGAGCATCTCAGCTGCGACCGTAGTAATCAAAGATTCGCGCACGCTGGAATCCAGTTGGGAATCGATCAAATCGCAGGAAATCCCGGCGCTCAATCAGCAGCTTCGCGCCGCAGGTCTTCCAGCAATCGAGACATCGCGATAGGTTGGGTCTTACCGTGTTCTCGGAGGAAGAACGCGAGGACCGCGTTGCGCGCATCGTCCCTGATTTCGTTATCGAGTTGCGCTCGAAGTCGGACAACCTGCGAAAATTACGGAACAAAATGAGCGAATATATTGAAAGCGGCGTGCGGCTCGGATGGCTGATTGACCCTTATGAGAGACGAGTCCACATCTACCGAGCTGATCAGTCCGTGGAAGTTTTGGAAAATCCTCAGAAGGTTTCCGGCGAAGATGTCTTGTCAAGCTTCGAATTGGATCTAAGGGAAATCTGGTAAAGCCTCATTAACTCGCCCCGATCGGTTTCCAAAGAACCCTCGCCGGTT
>QHXE01000537.1 GCA_003222835.1 Acidobacteriota bacterium
AAAAGTTCAAGTTGATTCGGAAACCGCGAACAATCCGGCAATTGGCGCGCTCAAGGGTAATCCCATTTTTTTAAACAACTCCTCACAGGATCCGACGTACTTCAACACTCAAATCCAAATCCTCACGAGCGCCGGCTTACTAGGCCGCGTCGCCAGGACTCTCGATCTGGAACACAACCAGGCTTTTCTTCACCCACAATCAGCCCAGGACCTGTCCTTTGGGGAAAGCTTAAAAGGTCTGATTGGCTTGAGGAAAAGCCAGAGCAAAACGAAAGAGCAGGAAGGGTACGTACTGCGGCCAAACTCCGCCCTTTCAAACGATGATATTGCGGAGGCTAACCACCTCCAGCCTTATGTCGAAATGCTTCAATCGCAGGTGTCTGTTAAGCAACTAAGCGACACTCGGATCATCGAGATTCGTTTCAAGCATCAGGATTCGGAGATCGCTGAAAAGATCAATAACACCATCGCCGATACCTTCGTCGTCTCTAACCTCGAGCGGAAGACTGAGACGACTAATAGTGCCGGCGACTTTTTGCAACGGCGTATAGACGATCTACAGTCAGAAATCCGTAGTGATGAAGAGCAACTCATAAATTACGCAAAGAATCATCAAATCCTATCGCTGGATGCCAGTCAGAATACGGTAGTTGATCGGCTCGCCGGTCTGAATAAGCAGTTGCTCGAGGCGGAGAATGAACGGAAAGCAGCCGAAGCTGCCTATCGCGCGGTCTTGGCTCCGGGGGCCCTTGAGGCGCAAGCCGAGGCAACCAGCAACAAATCATCTGCCACGCCCGAAGCGAAGTTGGCGGAACTGAAGCAGCATCGAGCGCAACTACTTCTGGAGTACACCGAGAAATATCCGGAGGTTAAGGATGTAGACCAGCAGATTGCGATGCTGGAAAAGCAGGTGGACCAATCACGCAGGCATACAGAATCAATGGTCAAAACCAATCTTGAGACCAGCTATCGCCAGGCGTTACAGAAGGAGGAAGCTTTGCGTCAGGCGTTCGATAAGCAGCGCGCTGAAACACTGACACAGAACGAGGCGGCAGTGAATTATCGAATAATCCAGCAACAGATCGAGACGAACAAGTCTCTGCTGGATGGTCTGCTTCAGCGCTCAAAGGAGAACGAAGTAATTCTCGCCGGCACTCCTAACAACGTACACGTCGTCGACCATGCGGCGATACCAAAAAACCCCATCGGCCCCAAGAGGATGCAGGCGATTGTGCTGGCTGCGCTCTTCGCGCTGATTGTAGGAATCGCTCTGGCGCGTTATCTCGACTATATGGACGATTCGGTTCGCACGTCCGACGACGTGGAGAATTTTTTGCGTTTGCCTGCCCTGACAGTTATTCCCACCGTCGGTAATTCCGCACGTCGTCGTCTGCTGTCAGCGATGCCGGGCAGCAAACGGAACGGGCACCAGGGAGGCCCGGAACTCTTGCTCAATGGTTCGCAACGTTCCGCGCTGGCTGAGTCATACCGCCAGCTTCGGACATTGGTCCTTTTGTCATCGGCCGGAGGAGCGCCCAAGACCTTGCTGGTAACCTCGAGTCAGCCTGGCGAGGGGAAGACGACGACGGTAGTGAATACTGCGATGATTCTCGCTCAAACGGGCGCCAAGGTGATTATCGTCGACGGCGACATGCGGCGCCCGCGGCTTCATTCCATTTTTGATGTTGATAATGACAAAGGACTAAGCGGAATTCTTGCGAGCAAGATGAGCGAAGCAGAAATGCTCAACTGCGTGCAACAACATGAGGAGAGTAGTCTCTACCTGCTTCCTTCGGGTCGACTTCCACCCAATCCCGCGGAGTTGCTCGGTTCCGATCAAATCCGCAGCTTGATGTCGGTGCTGGAAAATACCTTCACGCATATTGTTATCGATTCGCCTCCCGTCGCATCGTTTACTGACGGCGTCTTGCTTTCCTCTGTTGCGGATGGCGTGCTGCTGGTCGTTCATGGCGGGGCCGCATCTCGTCACATAGTCCGCCGCTCCAAGCAGTTGCTCTCGGACGTGGGCGCAAAGATTTTCGGCGTGGTGTTGAATAACGTCACCGTATCGAAGCACGATTATTACTACTACAATCAGTATCGTGAATATTATCATTCCACTGCCGACATCCAACCGACCGAGATTTCACCGAGCACCGCCGACTCGTAAGCAGTCTCGATCCACGGGCCGGCCTTCCGTACCTCATTCAAATTCGCGCATTATCAAATCGAAAATGAGAATCGTCTATCTTAATCCGATCGGAGAAATGGGCGGGGCGGAAGTTGCGTTGCTCAACCTCTTGGCGAGCTTAAGAGACGCTAAACCACACTGGAAACTTCATCTCGTTGTCGCGGCTGAAGGCTCATTGGCTGCAAAGGCAACGAGCCTTGGTGTTACTAGTCATATTCTTCAATTCCCCGCCTCGTTAACGCGGCTCGGAGACGCTTCCGCAGGCGGACCGGCGGGCGATAGCGTCGGCCGTTTGGCTTTGCTTCGTCAGCTACTTCTTGCCAGTTTCGGAATCGCCGTCTATGTCTCGAAACTGCGAAAATTGTTGCGGCAACTCAATCCGGACATTATCCACACCAATGGCTTCAAGATGCATTTAGTTGGAGCAATGGCCAAGCCCCGAGATGTTCCTCTGATTTGGCACGTTCACGATTACGTTCGCTCGCGTCCAGTCATGGCCCGTCTAATGAGACTCTTCCGCCGGCGTTGTTCAATCGCATTGACAAATTCGAACAGCGTGAGAGAGGACGTGCGGACCATCTGCGGAGACATACTGCCGGTCCAAACCCTCTACAATAGCGTCGACACAACGGTTTTTTCTCCCCACGGCCCAAGTCTGGATCTGGATTCGCTGGCTGGTCTTCCGCCTCCGGACCAGAACACGGTTAAGGTAGGATTGCTTGCAACCTTTGCGCGCTGGAAAGGGCATCACACCTTTCTCCGCGCGCTTTCATTGCTTTCGGCCGATCTTCCCTTACGCGGTTATGTGATCGGTGGGGGCTTGTACGGGACTAACGGAAGCCAGTACTCGAAGGATGAATTAAAAGCGTTGGCCCAGGATTTAGGGATTTCCGATCGCGTCGGGTTCACCGATTTTGTTGCTGAGCCCGCAGCCGCAATACGCGCGCTGGACATCGTGGTCCACGCGAGCACCGAGCCCGAGCCGTTCGGACTGGTGATCGCTGAAGGCATGGCGTGCGGGCGCGCCGTGATCGCCAGCGCCGCGGGAGGCGCAACAGAAATCATCGATGCGGAAGTCAACGCTCTTTCCCACTCACCTGGCGACGCGGCCCGTCTTGCCGAACAAATCAAATCGCTTGCGGCCAACGGAGAGTTGCGGCAAAGATTGGGGCTGGCCGGGAGAGCAGTTGTGCAAGAGCGCCTCAACCGGGAGCGTCTGGTAAAAGATCTAGCACCGATTTATTCACAACTGGCTAAGGGTAGGATGGCCGGGAAACAAATCGATGCCTTCGTCGCTGAATCAGCAAAAACAGACTATGCAAGTAGTAATACTTCGGACAAAGTCGCCACGACATTAGGTAGATTCGATGCCTCCGACCGAGTACGTGGACTAGACAGCCTTCGCTTCATTTGCGCTATGTGGGTGGTCTTCGTCCACTGTGGCTTTTTCCCATTGCTTCAAAATGTCGATAAGGCCAGATTTGCTGGTAAAGTCATCGCAGGTCTTTATAACAATGCCTTTAACGGATCCGCCGCCGTGATTGTTTTCTTTGTTATTTCAGGATTCTGTATCAACTTCCCTTACAGTAAAGGACGGCGGCTCTCCCCCAAGGCATATTTTTCGCGCCGATACATCAGAATTATTATTCCCATGATGGTTGCCATTCTCTTGGCGAGGCCTCTCAACATC
>QHXE01000538.1 GCA_003222835.1 Acidobacteriota bacterium
AGCCCTGTGGATCGCCTCGGGCGGAGGATAAGTCCTGTCGTTCTCGATGCCGCCGAGGGAATCGGGCGCCGTGCGATAGAGCATGCTGAAAGATTGCTGATTGATCCAGCGGTCGCGGCGGGCCTGTTGGAGGAAGCCGCGGCTACAGTTTCGCGCGCACTAGCCTCGAAGAAAAATTGCACGCAAGCCAACATTCGGGACCTCCCTTCATATCTCTTCCGTGCTTTCATCCGACGCGTAGACAAAATTAAGAAACGACAGCTGGCTCTAGTGGGCGACCTGGCCGTTCCCACATTTGGTTCGGGCAATTCAACTGACCCACAGGCATCCGTTGAGATGAAGATTCTCGTCGATGAGCTTCTGACGAGGTGCGATGCTAAGACGCGAGAGATGTTCTACCGGCGTATTGAAGGCTTTTCCTGGAAAGAAATTGGTCGGTCCTACGGAATATCGAACGACGCGGCGAAGGTCCGCTTCAGCGAAGCGCTCCGCAGGATCGGCGAGAAGCTTGGCCTGAAGAGTGATTTATGAATCGAGAGAGCGCCATGAGCGGTTGTGAGCGATGAGACTGAAATTCAAAGACCGGAGGGCCTTTGAGAGACGAGGCAACGACTTCCTCGACTTTGCGCGCTCTTATCTCTCGGAGGCTTTTCCTAACCCGGACCGGCAAGGATGCCCCCCTGACGCCGCCCTCCGGTCTCTTGCGTTCAACCCGACAGAAGGCGAACCGGCAGTGACAGAACATCTGGCCGCCTGCTCTCCATGTTTCAGGCGCTACGGCGAATTGCTAACCGAGTTGAAGGCCCAAAGGGAGCAGATGCGATTCAGTTTGGGCAGGATACCTGTCTGGACTAAGGCTCATCCAGTTTTGGCCGGGGCAGCAGCTCTTTGCTTGCTGCTCATCGCAATCGGCGTTGGTTTCTTGCTCCGCGGCATCAGACAACCAAATACGGCTCCAATTGATGCACATCGAAAGCCAAATCCAACGGAGCCGCGTAATCCCGCTGTGGCCTATTTGCCGTTTGGATTGGACCTGAGGACTCTTTCTCCAATACGCGGCTCGGAATCACCAGCAACTGGAACAAGACGGCGCGTTCTCGTTCCGAGTTCTCCTTTGCATCTGACCCTGACCTTGCCTTTGGCAAGCCCCGAGGGCCGTTACGAGTTGAAGCTCACAGCGCAAGACCAGACATTCTGGTCGAAGCCTGCGCGAGCGCACCTGCAAAAAGGCAAAACCCTAATTGAGGTTGACGCGGATTTCGCGCAAATCCGTGCCGGTAACTACAGCCTGGAAGTTCGATCTTCAAGAGGCATTCGTTTTGTCCAGATGGTTTCAGTCCAGAATGCATCGCCCCCGAGCGCGGAGCAAAAGCCATGAGGAGCGGACGAGCGGCAATCTGCATGTTTTTGTGCGCGTTCGCTTCCACCTCTTCGCAAGCACAGACCACAACCGACGATCCTGATGTTTTGTTGAAACAGGCCCTTCATCTGGGGGATTTGTACAATTGGGCCGATGCTGCCCCATTATTTACTCAAGCCGAGCAACTGTACGCTGCGCGCAGCGACAGCCGCAATGCGCTTTACGCTCATTTCGGGCAATTACGCTCAACTATGGAGCAACGTTCGCTTCCAGAGGTATCAGAGGAATTAGAAGCTGAGCTAGACAACAATCCGCTCCTTCAGTCTGACAAGGAACTCAGGCTCTTTTGTCTCATGGTTCTCGGGGATATCGACGGAGAGATAGACGCCGCGCCGATGCGCCGCGATTGGGAAGCAGCACTTAAGCTCGCTCAGGGTCTTGGCGACAAAAAGCTGGAAAATCGAGCCTCCGGGGAGCTCGGATTTGCCTTGTTCCTCGAAGGAGACATGGCGTCTGCCCGCCAGAAAGTCGCCAGCGCGCTTATGGGCGCAATGATGCTGGGTGATATCGGCGCTCAGATCCGTTACTTAGCCGCAGTTGGACATGCTTACGTCCAGTTGGGTTCCTACGATGACGCCCTTGGATATTTCGACAAGGCACTCAAGATCGCAGCCAACAATCCTGACGCAGGATATCAATTCGTTGTCAACGAGGGCAGGCTCCAGGCATTCCGGGGAATGGGGAAACTCGACGACGCCGAGCAGCTCGCCAACGAGATCATCGCTCAAGCAAGGTCAAGGCAGAAACACGTGAAGGAAACGCAGGCCCTCATCACAGGCGGCACCGTAGAAAATGCAAAGGGCAATGAAGCGAAGGCAATTGAGGACTTCAATACAGCAATTGACCTAGCACAAAAGGGCCATTTCACCCGCTTGCTCGCAGATGCTCAATTCTACTTGGAAGATATCTATCGCAAGAGGGGTGATCTATCCAAAGCCGAATCTTTGGCTGCGGCCGCGGCCGAATCCACGCAGAATAGCGGCGACCTTTATTTGCTTCCTCTGCGTCTGCAAGCCCTCGCCCAGTTGCAAACGAGCCAAGGAAAATATCGCGATGCCAGCCAGACATACGACCGAGCCTCCGACGTCTTAGACGCGATGATTGGCAACGTCAGATCTGCAGCTGGAAAAATCGGCCTGATCAGTGCCATGAGCTCTGTTTATGCAGAGCACTTTGCTTTGGTTGCAGACCACTTGAGCGACACTGCTAAAGCCTTCTCCGTTCTTGAACACGCCCGCGGTCGAGTGACGACCGAACTCTTGATGAGCGGAAAACCACCCGAATCCCCAGAGGAGTTGGAAATCGAGAAGCAGATTAGCCGCCTAAATCTCGAACTAGCGAAAGCAAAGTCGGCTGAGCAGATTCACCAAATTCGAGACAAGATTTTTCTGGCGGAAGAAGCGCGATGGGTTACTCCCGCATCGAGTACCTGGAAATCCCGCCCATGGCAAACCGCTCCGTTGGAACGCATACGGGCGGGTCTCAACGCAGATGAACTTGTGCTTGAGTACGTTATGGCGCAGCCGCATTCCTATTGTTTAGTGGTCGGCCCAGATTCGGTCCGCATCGTGCCACTTGCTGATCGGGCAACCATCGAAAGCTTAGTTCTCGCCTACCTAAAAACATTGAAGACAAAAGGGACATCGAAGGCCCAAGCGGCGGGTCTCTACGACGCGCTGCTCAGAGGCATCCCAGAGGTCTCGAAGAAAGAACGCATCATAATCGTGCCTGACGGTCGCTTGCATCTCTTGCCGTTCGATGCGCTCGTTGATGGCACCGGGCACTACTTGGTTTCTTCTCACACCATAACCTATGCCCCTTCCGCGACCTTCCTATATTTGGCTAAATCCCAGCCAGAGCCAGCGTCGCAGCATGTTCTTCTCGGCATCGGCGGAATTCCCTACGAGAAGAATCCGGACCTCGCCAAAGTGGCGACGCTGCGAGGATACTTGAGCAGCCCTTTGGTCGATTTGACAGCGTCCAAAGAAGAGGTTCTTGCGGCCCAAGCTGCGATCCGTAGCGACAGCGACACCGTCCTCCTTGGTTCGAATGCCACGAAATCTGCGTTTGAACGCTCGGGCCTAGACCAACACTCAATCATTCATTTGGCTGTGCACGGCGTAGCTAACGAAAAACATCCTGAACGCGCTGCGCTCATATTTCTAAGCGATTCATCATCGGGTGATGATGGGATTCTGGAGGCAAGCGAAATCGTACATTTGCATACGAATGCCGACCTTGTTGTCTTGTCGGCTTGCGACACGGCGGTTGGTCGCCTGCAAGGTGAAGAAGGCATTGCAAATCTCTCTCTAGCGTTTCAACTCGCCGGCGCGAAAACCGTTGTTTCCACGCTCTGGAGTATCGACGACACGACGGTGCTTTATCTAATGCAGCGTTTCTACGCTCACTTGGCAGAGAAGGATACGGTTGCTCATGCGTTGACCTCAGCTAAGAAGGACATGCTTAGGACTTACGGTACGCAAGCCGTTCCATACTACTGGGCCAGCTTCAGACTGGAAGGTCCAGGCGATCATGCCATTAGCCTGACTCCAAACTTGGTTCGATGAATTGACGGAAAGAAGACCTATGTCCGCCACACAAAGCTCATCAACCCAACTCCCCTCGCCCAAGGACCGCGCCAAAATCATTAGCACGATCAAAAAGCTCGTTTCCGAACGGCACATCAACGTCAGCAATCCAAATCAAGACTACCGACCATGGCTGGCCTTGGTCGACGAGAAAACGCCGTG
>QHXE01000539.1 GCA_003222835.1 Acidobacteriota bacterium
GGTCAAGTGACCGCGTCATGGACCAATTGCGACAAAAATCTTTACCGCGATTTGGCGGCTTGGTATTGGGTTTCGCGCCGGCATGACACTTTATCGTCTTAGCAGGGCCGCGAGGGCTGGCATTTTCGCGTTCGCTATCGCTATTGCCTTCACTCAGGGGACTCGGGCGCAAACGTCGGCGTGGGACACTGGCGTTCCGAAAGACAGTTTCAAGGAAGATCAGACACCTAAAGACCAAAAAAATCCGAAGAAACCGCAGAAGCCGACCCGCCGTTTGGCGCCGACGACGTGTGACGATTGCCAGAAGATCGTCGATCAACTACAGGCTGCGCTGGATGATTGGTACGCGCTTGAATTGGCGGACGCGAACGCAACGATCTCGAAGTCAGTCAAGGGCGAGCAAACCGACGTGAGTCAAGCAGAGGCGCGCGCACAAAAAGAAGACGCGTTAGCGGGTCTCGGCCAAAAAGAACGTCTGCCGCCGAAGGGCAAGAACAAGGCGGATGTGAAGAAGGACATCAAAAAACTTTCCGACGCGCTGCAGGAATGCTTGAAGAAGTGCGCGGAGACGCCTACTCCGACCCCGACGCCCACACCCACTCCGGGTGAGGGACCGAAGGATGCGGGAAAAGGAAAACCAGCGCTTGATTTTCCGACTCTCCCGAAATTGCCGGACGGTCCGTGCTGGAAAGACGATGCGGAGAAGAAAAAGTTTTACGACGATCTCAACGCCGCGGAGCAAAAGCTTCTTGCGTTGCGAAAGAAATTTAATCCGAAAGCCGGCGGCATCGTAGACGACGACGCGTCGGCCGCGATCAACAAAGAGATCAACAAACTAAACGACCTCAAGGAAGCCGCGGAGAAGAAAAAAGACGCGAAAGATTGCCGGCAGGGCATGGTGCCACGGCAACCTACCGGCGGAGCCTACGTTTGCTTCTCCGGTAACGGCATGTCGGTCGCAATAATCGGCACCGGTGAAACGATCGGCCACGTCGCTGATGTGAGGATCGACAATCTCAGTGATCAGCCGATCAACTGCTCGATTCCACCGATGGTTTTGGAATCGGGCAGCGGAAAAAATCAGGATTACGTGGTTCCACACGGCCAGGACGTCGCGTTGCGGCCGCACGAATCGAAAACGGTCCCGATGGACGGCGTTTGCGTGAATCGACACAAACCGCCGGTGAGCAAAGGAATCGGCGGCGATCTCGTGATGAACGATCCGGCTGGAAACGTTCCGCACGATTCGCATTCACATTTAAAACGCGGCGACTCGGACAAATTGCTGCGGCTCTGCACGGCGAAGTACGACGCAGTCGACAAATTACAAAAAGACGGCGCGTTCAAAGATCTGCCTTACCGCGACAAGGAAAAACAAAAAGATATTTGCGTTCAATGGAGCACCTGGAGCGATCCGCGGATCGCCGAAATCGAAGGCGGAAACCCGGCGACGAAGGATGATTTAAAGAAGGTCGTCTATAAACAAGTGGAAGAGCAGGGGCCGGTCACTTCGGACAAAAAGAAAAAGATCGATCAGGGAATCGACACCATCTTCGATAAAATCGAGCTGACCAACGAGAAGGCGAAGGATTTGGAGAAACCCGAAGGCGAAGCGGTTGAAGAAACGCCGCCAGTCGGCGAGCCGCAATACGTTGGACAGACCGGGTTCGGCCACACCCAAGCCAAACAACCCACGCCGACGCCCACACCCAAACCCAAAGGCGGAGGAAAAACCAAAACCAAACCGACGCCCACACCCACTCCGACACCAAAACCAGGTGGCGGCGATAAGACCCAAGAAAAACCAAAGGACACCTATAAAAATCCGCCGGACAAGCTGAAGCCACCGAAAGTCAAATATCCGCAAAAGAAGGAGATCGATTGCGGCACAATTTCGATCGATATGGGCACAAAGGGCGATCTCATTTTTGACTTCGCCCCTAACGGCAAATGTCCGTGCAAACAGTTCGGTTGGATCCAGCATTTCCGCACCGGTGACGACGAGGAGAACCCGGTCTGGCACTACGATAACGAAGCGCAACCTGCCGTCACCCACGCTGGCTCCGGCCAGGGCGCGATCAGTCATCCCGATAAACCGAAGCAACCGACGCAGCTGCCCGCAGATACCAAGCCCGACGAGTGGGACGAAAATCCGTGGTACGGCGGCACGACCGACAAGGACAAAGCGGAGAACGGGTTTGCGAAGCATCCCACGTCGCAAACGAAAGTGTCCGACAAACCGACGCATCCGAACACGACCTACCGGATGCAATTGGTCTGCGTCGAGACCGGTGAAGTGCTTTTCACTTGGGCTTGGGGCCCGTTTGAGGAAGGAAATGAAAAACCCGATTCGGTCGGCGGCGGAGAAATCGAGCCGCCGCCAAAGAAAAAATAATGCAAAGGAAAAGCCGATTATGAAAACACATATCATCATCTTGACGCTGCTTGCAGGTTTAACTGCCGATTTCCACGTTGAAGCGGCTTCGCACAAAAACGGATCGCTGACGCCGACCCATAACACGGTAAAGCGCGGCGCCTACACGATCGAAACTATTGGCGATACTTTGCATCAGGCGAAGGCGCAAAATATGCGCCTCATCATTCGCGTTTCCGGCCCGGACAAAAAGTTAATCAAGCCGGATTCAGTTGCGTTGATCGACAAAAGCGGCGCTGCGATGAAGCCGATCTTTCGCGAAGACCGAAAAGTTGGTCACGAAGAAAATACCGGCCTCCCAGTCTCAGTCGGCGGATATGGCGATAGTTCTGGAGCTCACGTCAACGGCGTTGGGATTGATCTAAACAAAATACTCGGTCCGCACGGCGACTACGCTTACACGAAAGTTGATTGGCCGAAGGAGGCATTCACCGCGGACAAGCGGCTCCAGATCGTGATGCCGGGTGGACAAGCATTCACTCTGCCGCTAACGTCGCTCGCGCAATGAATTCGCGCGCTTTCATTTCGGTTTTCGTCACTGCGAGCATTCTTCTTTTTCCGGGAGTTACATTCGCCAAAACCGCTTCCTGCCCGTGCAGTCCTTGTAAATGTTCGCCGTGCACTTGCGGCGGCGGGGGAAGTAAAAGCAGCGGCGGAAAACATCACGATCGTCACGGTCATGACCACGGCAGCAGTTTTGGCGTAGGCGGTACTGTCGATCTTGGCGGAATCGGTCATCGCACTTCCGAGCCGAATCCGTTTGGGGTTGGTGGCGGCGAGAAGCCGGTTGCCCACACCGAGGAAAAACGAACGACGAAACGGAAAGAGCACGAGCCAACCGGTTCGACATTTGACGAGATCAAACTCACCGGCATTGAAGGCAAAGGCGAGATCGCGCCGCCGGGCACGTTCAACGTGAACAATGACGACGAGAAACCTCCGGACTTGCCGAAGGGCGAAGTGTTCACGCCGAAGACCGCGACCATCGATGACGTCAAAAAAGCGCACGACGACTACCTCAAAGCTTGGTCGGACTGGGTGAAAAAACAGCCAAACTGGAACAGCCTCGTCCACGATTGGACGCAATCGCCGAGTACGGAGGAAGGAAATGAGAAAAGCGCCAAGGCGAAGAAAAAGATCGACAAACTAAACGATCAGTTTAACGCGGGCGATGGCAAACAATTAGTTGACGATTGGAAAACGAAATTCGACAACGCGCTGAAATCAGGCGCCAGCGTGGAAGACAACGGACTCGTGCCGCCGGCCAAGAACGACATCGAAAAGAAAAAGTACGCGGTGATAACAGCGCAGAACCATCTAAATAAGGCAAAATCGTTTTACGATTGGAAAAAGCAGAGTGCTGCGAATCAGGATGAGGAAGTAAAGAAAGCGCAGGACGCGCTCTCCAATTGGGGCGCTACCAGCACGAACGATCCAAAATACAAAGCGGCCGTGGCTGAGATGAAAAAAGTCCACGATGCCGAAAAGGATTTGGACAAGGCGAAGGACGCATGGAAGCCGTTCGAGAAATTCGAGGAAAAGAAGGCAGCCTCGAATCCGTAATCATCACTGCCACGAAATCACGTCGTCTGAGCTCTTGAAATTCGAGCTCCCGCCTTTGGTTCCCTTCGTCTGATCTTTTCCGTACGACCAGCTGATCACGCCTAAACGCAGCGGCGTTGCTCCCGCGCTCCCATCGGTGTCAGGATAAGGGTTCGTTTCGATTTGATTAGTGTAGTCGGCGTCCATTTCCAAATTGTATGGTGTTCCCCAAGGGTCAACATAATCGCCAGGACCCGCCGAAATGCCATTTACGGTTGTACTCTTACTCGCAATTCCCGAGCGTGGAGCGTTTGGATCTTTGACGTCCGGAGGACTGATAAACACGATCTGGCGGGTGTTGAGTGCGCTACTCACGCCGCGTAACTCGTTA
>QHXE01000540.1 GCA_003222835.1 Acidobacteriota bacterium
ACTATCCTCGTTTCGGCGCATGCCCGAACGCCTTCTCTATTGCTGAGCGCAGGCCCTCCGCACCTAACTCGGTGAGCACGACGCCGTTAATATAGATTGTTGGCGTGCCTTCGACCCCGTACATTTCGCCGTCTTCGATGTCGCGGCGAATTTCGGCGTCGTATTTGTCGGTGTCGAACTCCGCATCGAATCGTTTGCGATCGAGTCCCACCTGGGTTGCATACTTCTTTAGGGAATCCGGATCGAGAGCGCTCTGGTTTTTGAAGAGGAAGTCAATATATTCCCAGAATTTTCCCTGCGCCTTTGCGGCTTGAGCTGCTCGAGCTGCCTTGAAGGCGTTCGCGTGGAGTTGCGTCAGCGGAAAATTCCGAATCACAAAATGCACGCGATTGCCGTAAGACTTCAGCACGTCTTCAATCACCGGATACATCGCTCCACAAGCCGAGCACTGAAAGTCGGTGAACTCGATTATTGTTACCGCAGCATTAGCGTCTCCGCGGGAAGCGCCGTTGGCGGCGGTGACGTTCATCACGCGCGGTTCGGGCTCGTTCAGCAGCATTTGGAATTTCGCGCTGGCGCGTAGTCTTTCAGCCAGTGCTCGCTCCAGATTATCCTGCTGCTGTTGCTGCAGGTAATTCGCGATATCCGCTCGCGCGGAAGCCAAGTCACCCGTGATGCGAGCTTTGTTGTCCTCATAGAACTTCGCGATCTCGGCTTCAGTTGGCGGCTTGGTTTTGTCGGTGATCTCCGCGCGCACGATTTCTTCGGGACCGATTTTTCGACGGTTAGCTTCCGCGACGATCAGAAGATCGTTGAGGCGACGATCCAGTACCTGCTTCTGGGCCGCATAAATTCGCATCTCCATTTTGTAAACGTATGCCTTCATGCGCTCGTTGATAGCTTCGATCCTGATCGGCGTCCCGTTAACGGCAGCCAGAACCGTTCCGGATGCCAGATTCGGAGTGTTCACGTCGGCGCTTTTCATTACCGTATTAGTCATCTTCAGCCGATTCACCAACGCATCGCGCAATTCTTCGCTTCGCTGGCCGCGCAGATAGTTGATCACTTGCGGCCGCACGCTTTCGAAATCGGCGTTGCCAAGTTGCGCGCGATTAGCATCGTAGACCGCACGGATCTCGGCATCAGAAGGCGGGGCGATTTTGCTGTTGATCTCGCGTTCGAGAAAATCTTCGGTGGTCAGTCCCCGCTTCTTTGATTCCGCCGCCATCAACATCGAATTGAGGCGCGCAGTCAGGGCCCGCTCGCGCGCTTCCTTGATCGCTTTGTCGCGGTCCTCATAAAACGCGCGCAGATAAGGATCCGTGTCGTTTTCGATTGCCGTTCGTACTTGTGGCTCGATGTCAGCCGCGCTGATGGTTAGGTCATTGACGATCGCGAGCGTGGGCGAGACGTTTTCAGCCGGCTGAGTTGGCGCCGGCTGGGCTGCAGCGGTTGGCCTTGGCGTAGAAGGCGTTGGCTTTGGCGTCGCCGAGCGAGAAGAAGTGCGGCTTCGAGGCGACTGGCCAAAAATGGATACAGCAAAGGTAAGAGTCAGCAGAGATATGATAATTCTTCTTGGCTTCATATTAGTTCTCTTAAGTCTTATCAGAAAATGGAGGGACATCATCCTCAGTCAGTTGCGTCTTCATTGGGTTCCTCTGGCGGTAATTGCCGTCCCGACTTTAGCAGCGCATTCTCCACTCGTAAGTTGAGGTTCTCGCGTTGCTGCGCTTCGTTGCGCGCATAGTAATCCACTTTCTCGTCTATACGGCGTACTTCATAAGCGAGACGCTCTATAGCAGATGCGAACTCTCGAACTTGATGGCGCAATTCTTTGATCTGTTCCACGATTTTCGTCAGTCTGGTGGGTGAGTAGCAGAAGCTGCTTGATGGCAGCATAGAATTGTTTCCACATGGGATCAGGCTGCTTTCAACCGTTCCAATATCTCGCGAGTTTCTGTGTTCAGCCGATTGATCTCGTCCTGGTCGCGCTCCATTTTCTCGTTAACCTTGTTCATTTCGGCAAACATCTGTTCAATCGCGATTTTATAGTCCTCGCCTCCTTCGGCGGTTAGTTCCGGCGTCAGTGTCTCACTCATGGCTACCTCCGAGTGGAATGTTAACATTGACCCGTCCAAACCTAAAATGAATTGAACTATCAAAAAAGCTATGTCTGGGAGAGCTTCCGGACCGTCTCAAGCGTGTCGATCTCATCGACTGTTTTATCAGATCGCAGACGCACAATCCGCGGAAAGCGCAACGCATATCCGCTCTTATGCCGGTTGGATGGCTGGACGCGGTCGAAAGTTACCTCGATCACGATGCGTGGCTCGACGAGCCGCAAACGGCCGTGAGCAAATTCCCGGACTGTATGGGCGCGAAACCATTCGGTCATTTCGGCGATTTCGGCGTCCGTCAATCCCGAATAGGCTTTGCCGATGTTGAGCAATTCAGGATCATCTTCGGAGCGACGAACAGCAAAAGTATAGTCAGAGAGCACGTGGTGGCGCTTGCCGTGACCGAGTTCGACGGTCGTGACTACGACGTCGAGCGTGGCCAGCGCCCGCTTGAGTTTCAACCATTCACGTCCGCGGCGGCCAGGTTTGTAGAACGACGAAGGATCTTTGATCATCAAGCCTTCATTGCCTCGGGCGCGCGCGGCGTCGAATTCATCGTCGAGGGCTGAAACGTCGCCGAATCTCTTGGCTTCTGATAGACGCAATGCGCCCGCGGTTAACCGCCCGCTACCGCCGGCGGTACTGACTATTTGTTCAAGTTTAGCGCGCCGCGACTCGAGCGGATCGTTTATTAAAACGCGATCACTCGCATATAAGAGATCCCAGGCGACAAACACAACCGGAGTGCTCGCTAGTAGATCCTCGCTGACAGTTTTACGGCCAAGACGCTTTTGCAGGTTACTGAACGGTAGGATTTCCTCGCCGCGCGCCGCGATAATCTCGCCGTCGACGATCAAGTCGGTCGGAAGCGCCGCCAGCGGCTCAAGAAGTTCGGGAAATCGCACTGAGATCTCGTCGAGGGTGCGCGAAAAGATCGCCACGCGCCCCTTCTGCACATGCGCTTGCGCCCGAATACCATCGAATTTGTCTTCGACAAAGAATTCATCCGGCATCGTTCGGGCGATGTCCGCGAGATCGGATGCCGGGGTAGCCAACATGAATTTCAGCGGATGAAACAGGCGCATCTCGACCTCTCGCAGAGCGCCGGCGCGCGCTCGCACCGCGGCCTCGCCGATATTTCCACGAAGCATGTTGGCCAGTGAAACCTCAGCCAGCGGCTGTTTGAATGCGCGCGCAATCGCATCTTCAACCAGTCCCTCACGCAGACCGATGCGCAAATCTCCGGAGAGCAGCTTCACCAGGTACTTGGCCTCCAGAGCAGTAGCTTTTGACAGCGCCCCAGTCAGTAATTCGGTCTTGGCCTTCTTTCCGCGCGTAAGGCTGAGTTGCGCCAACACGTCTTCCGTTTTCGCTAGCGTGAGGCTCGGTTCGTTCTCAGGCTTCGCTTCAACAAAGAGTTCGAATGCGACATCGCCGGCATCACCCCAACGGGCGTAACGCGCGCCGAGACTTTCTGGACTTGCACCGGTAGCTGACGTCATCGCTTCGCTCAGAATGCTGCCGCCGACATTCGTCGTGCGCGCATCACTCAAAGCGAATTGCTGACCGGCGAAGTACCGAGCGGACCGTGCCAAGTCTTCGTCATCCAATTGCCGAAAATAGCCTTCCAGCAGCGCCGCCTTTTCGAGTTTCTTGGTGGTCGCGGCCACGGCTTCGGCTGTTCTGGCGAAACTTTCGAGTGAATTTGCCGTTAGCGATTCAGAGGATCTCATCGTTCAAGACTTCATTAGATGCGCGGGGACCCTCACAGCTTGCGACGAGTCGGCTTGACCGAAGATTTCCGGATGGAGAATGTTCGCGAGAATCTCGGCGCCCTCAACGACACGCGGGCCGGGTCGACTAAAGTAAGCCGTTGCATCAGTGGCCCAAACCTCACCATTTCGGACGGCCGGCAGATCATTCCAGCCTTCGGGCAGGCGCGCACTTGGCAATTGCCGCAAGATATCTTCTTTGTAGTAGCCGCAGGGAATCAGCACAATTACCTCCGGCGAGTAAGCCACAATCTCTTCCGCATTTGTAGTCACGCTGCGTTGCCCTGATTTGCCGAATGCGTGATCGCCACCGGCAATTGCAACTTGCTCGGGCACCCAGTGACCGGGCGCAAAAGGAGGGTCCAACCATTCCAGCATCAAAGTTCGCGGGCGACGCTCGATGGCCGCCGTCTTTGTTCTGATCCGATCGAGCCGCGCGCTCAGGCTGCGAATCAGATCGTCGGCATCGCTCTCGCAGCCCGTAAGTTTACCTACCGTACGAATATTGTCGAAGATATCGGCAATCGTGTTTGGTTCGAGCGAAACTACCGTCACCTCCGCTTCAAACATTCGCGCGGCACGCTGGACAGTTTTGTAGCTGACTGCGCAGACCTCGCAGAGTTCCTGCGTCAAAATCAAATCAGGCTTCAATTCGCGGAGTCTTGGTTCATCGAGGCGGTAGATCGAGCCATGGCCATCTAATTGTGCCAACTGTGATCGCACTGCGTGATCGATTTCCGCGCTGGTCATCGTTTCGTGAGAGATTTGGCTGGAAGTGAGTCGCGGCTTACCGGCCACTGACGGCGGATAATCGCAGTTGAAGACGGCAGCAACGAAACAATCCGCATCTTCTCGTTAGGCATAGATCACAGATTGCGGAGCGATTTCGTAACTGTCAAGGACGCAGTCTTTCTTGTTCGCTCTCGCCGTGACATGCGATTGCGAACGGGAGCAGAATCAAGCTTATCAAAAGACTAATGTTCTTGCCGACGAATGAGGAAGAAGCGCGCGACGTTCCCAAAACATAGCAGCTCTCTCTCTCAGCAAAAAACCTCGCAAAGGATATTGACAGCCATTAGTCGCCCGGCGTATGAGGATGGTGCTCTCAATCAGCGCACGTTGAGCCTCAAACCAACCAGGCACAAT
>QHXE01000541.1 GCA_003222835.1 Acidobacteriota bacterium
AGACGTTTTTCTTCGATCTCATTGCGGTTCGCCAACTCCGCCTCCTTCACTTTGGATGTTTTGTAAACCAGGTCGGCAACAAGACCGTTTTTGGCCAACTGATCGTTCGTCTGCCGCTCCATTTTGGCCTGCTCGTAATCAGAGCGAACTTTCGCCGTGGTGGCCTCCTGATCGAGCAACTCGCGTTGCAAATTTGCGCGCAGCGTGGTCAGCTCTGCTTCCGCCGCTTTGGCTTGTAGTTCGGCATCATGAGCGGCCTGTTCAAGCTCCGGGCTGCTCATTTCCAAGATCTCGGTGTCGGGTTCAACCTGTGCGCCCGGACGCACGAGAATTTTTTCGACCCGGCCTTCGGTGTTCGCCGGAAGCCAGCGAATATCTTCCGGAACCAGGGTGCCGAGTCCGCGCACCTGCCGTACCATTGGTCCTCGTTTAACGGTATCGATCCACACCGTGGAGCGATCCACGCTCGGAACCGCTGGTTTCAAACGCGACAACGCAACGGTGGCTAAAACCAGACCAAGTGCGACCGCCGAAATAGTGATTATTCGACGTTTGCGCTTCTTCGCGACCAGATCAGGCCGGGGGACATCCATGGAAGCAAGGCCGGGCGCGAAGCCAGTAGGCCGCACGATCGCACTCTCGGCTTTTGCTTCGCTAGTTGTCATGGCAGTCAAACTCGCAGCGCCCGAACCGGGTCCACGCGCGTGGCGCGCCGGGCCGGAAGAAAACAAGCGAGCAGCGCGACTCCAAGTAACACGACCAGGGCAAAGCCGTAGGCGAACGGGTCACGCGGACTCACTTTGTAAAGCAGGTTGCCCATCAAACGCGTGAATACGAGGGCTGCGATTGCACCGACCACAATTCCGGCTGTCGTCAGTCGTAGACCGCGCGAAAGGACGAGGCGCAAAACACTCCCCGCGTCAGCGCCGAGCGCCATGCGCAAGCCGAGCTCGCGGGTGCCCTGCGAAACCGAATATGACATGACACCGTAAAGTCCGATTGCGGCCAGGAATAACGCCATCCCGCCAAAAATCCCGAGCAATGTGACCGCGAGTCGCTGAGTGTAGCCCCTTTCGTCCACTTGCTCTTGCAAACGATACGCGGCGTACAGCGCCAAGGTCGGATCGAGCGCGTGGACTTCGCGCGCCAGCGCGTTCATGATCGCGCCCGGAGTTTCCCGTGTTCGAATGAGCAAGGCGTTCCCGACAAAGAAATTCTGGCGCACCGGCACGTAAAAGAACGACCTCGGAGCCTCGAGCTTCGTCTCGTAGTTCGCATTTTTCGCGACACCGACGATTTGCATCCAATTGTCTTTCACTTTGAGCCGTTGGCCGATCGGATCTTTTCCAGGCCAATATTTCCCGGCCATCGTTTCATTGATGATCGCGACCCGCGGCGAGTTCTCGTCGTCATTTCGGGTGAACTCGCGGCCGGCGACAAGCGGGATCCCAAGCGTGGAAAGATAATCCTCACTGACTTGAACATATTCCGCGTTCGGTTGCTCATCAGGCGCGGGCTGGTAGCCGTCGATCTCGATCGGCGCGGAAGAAGGAGGGTTGTAACTGAACGGGGTCACTTGAGCCAAAGCTGCAGACTCGACGCCGGGAAGCGCGCGGACGCGATCGAGCAACTGGGTGTGAAAAATTTTCGCGCGATCGAGTTTGTAACCTGCCGAAAACAAATCCGTGACCGACACGATCACATTGTTGGTCAAGAAACCGGGACTGGCGTTTTGCATTCGCTGCAGACTTTGCAAAAGCAATCCGGTGCCGGTGAGGAGAACAAAACTTAGCGAGACCTGGACGAGCACCAAAGCCGAGCGTAATCGCGATCGGCCGCTGCCGCCGACCACCCCGGCGCCCTCGCTTTTGAGTGAGCCGGATAGATCGACATGGCTCGCCTGGACGGCGGGCATGAGCGCGAAAAGCATTGTCGATCCAATGCAGATCGCGACGCTGAGCAGGAGAACGCGCCAATCCAACTGTCCGGGATAATCAATCGTGATCCCGGGCAACGATGGCGGAAACGCGAGGATGAGCGCGTTACGGCTCCAGTAGGCGACCGCGATTCCGCCGAGCGCGGCGATCAACGAAAGGAGCAAGCCTTCGGTGAAGAGTTGCTTAATCAAACGGCGGCGTCCGGCGCCGAGCGCAAGCCGCATCGTCATTTCATGTCGGCGCAAGAGTGATCGCGCGAGCAAAAGATTGCTCACGTTGGCGCAAGCGATGAGGAGGACAAAGAAAACGACGGCCGCTGTGATGCCGAGCGTCGTCGAAATCCCGCCTGCCGCGTTGAAGGGGGTTCTCCACAACGGCAAAAGCGCAATCTCGTGGCCGCGATCTGTTTCGGGAAAGTCGCTCTCCAGCCGTTTCGCGATTGCTGAAAGTTCGGCCTGCGCTTGTTGCCGCGTGACTCCGGGTTTGAGAAACGCGTAACCTTCAATCCAGCGGGCGCCCCGATCTTCGAGTTTGTACCCCGTGTTATCGAACGTCTCCTGCATCGACGTCGGCACCCAGAAGTTGAACGAGTAGCCGATGAACGTGCCGTGGAATTTTTCCGGCGCCACGCCGATGATGGTGTGCTGAACGCCGTTCATATACTGCGTTTTGCCAATGATGTCAGGATCGCTTTTGTAACGATCTTTCCACGTCATGTAACTTATGACTGTGACCGGATGCGCGTTGCGTCCCGTGCCTTCTTCGGGTCGAAAGCCGCGGCCGAGAAATGGCCGCACGCCGAGGGCGTCAAAATAATTCGCGGACACCATTCCTCCGACCGCACGCTCGGCGCGGTCCCCAACACTCAGCGTTGTGCCTGTGATTTTATCGACAATGAATGACTCAAAAAGCGTCGAGTTCTTTTCGAAATCGAGAAAGTCAGGATAAGAAAGTCCTTTGAAACCCTGGGCGCCGCGGATGGTGGCGTCGAGCGCGAACATTCGATCCTGATGCGCTACCAGCGGATAGGGACGAACCAGAATTCCTTCGATCCAACTCAACGCAGCTGCGTTCGTGCCGATGCCGAGCGTTAGACAGAGAATCGCGAGAATGGAAAACCCCGGGCTGCGCCAGAGCATTCGCGCACCGAAGCGAACGTCCTGAACAAATTCGTCGGCCCATCGCCAGACGCGTTGTTCGCGCGCGACTTCTTTGACCTGCTCGACTCCGCCAAACTGTCGCAACGCCGCGTTACGCGCCTCGTAAGGCAACATGCCGGCCGCGATGTTCCGCTCGGTTAGAAGATCGACATGCTGCTGAATTTCTTCCGCCATTTCGGCATCGCGGCTCTTCTTTCGAAAGAGGCCGAGCAGCCGGCTAAACCAGGCGTGAAGTCGCAGCATAAGATCTAGGTCGCAGAAAGGACAAGATCGATTCCCTTCGTGATGCGGGACCAATGCTCGGTTTCCGCCACCAATTGTTTTCGGCCGGCAGCAGTCAGTTCATAATAGCGGGCCTTGCGATTGTTCTCGGAAACGTCCCACTCGGCGCGAACCCAGCCCTGCGCCTCCAACCGATAAAGCGCGGGATAAAGCGAACCTTGCTCAACGCGCAGAATCTCTTTCGACATCTGCTGGATCCGATCCGCAATTTCGAGCCCATGCCTCGGTCCGTGCTGAAGCGCTTTTAAGATCAACATGTCGAGCGTGCCGTAAACGAGGTCCGGTTTTTCCTTGGCCATACGTTGTTTTGTTACCTAGACAGTCTTGGTGAGCAGATTGTTCAATCATTTGCCTAGACTGTCAAGGGGAGATTCCCCGATCGCGGTGGGCGGCCTCCAGCTTCGCTAAAGCTTCCGCCTACGATTACTATGGCGCGACTAGACGACGCGACGAGTCGGCGTTAGATCTCGGCCGCGCTCTTAGCGAATCATGAGTCGCACTAGCAGCACGGCGATGGCTAGAACGATGATCGCCACACTGCCGGTGACGATCCGATCTTGCAGACGCGCGCGTCGCGCTGCTTCCGCGTATGGCATCCGGGTGAAAGTCACCATTGCATAAAGAGGTAAATACACACCGGGCAGCAAAGCTTCGAGCAGGTGATCGAGCTTCTTTTTCGCGCGAAATGCGCGCGAGGCGGTTTTGTCACGCATCTCGATGAAGTTTTCGACGGCGAGGTCGGCGAGTGCGTCGGCGTTTTCTTTTCGCCGCGAAAAATATTCGGCGAAGGCGCGTTCCCGGTTATCCGGAAATTTGGCCAGGCATTCGTCGAGAACGACGCAATCTTCGAACGCGGCGTTCATTCCCTGCCCGTAGAACGGCACGACCGCGTGGGCGGCGTCACCAACGAGCGCGACCTTGTCTTTGTAGAACCAGGGCGCGCAGCGGATCGTCACGAGTGAGCCGGACGGATTCTGCCGGAAATCTTCGAGCAGTGTCGGCATGAGCGGGACGGCGTCGGGGAATTCTTCCCGGAAAAAATCGCGGACTTCGTCGTGGGTCTTGGTGGTGGCGAAACTGCGCGGCCCTTCGAATTCCCAGAAGAGAGTGCATGTAAACGAGCCGTCGGGGTTCGGCAGCGCGATCATCATGAAACTTTTGCGTGGCCAGATATGGAGCGCCTCCTTTTCCATTTGCCACCCGCCATCGGCCGTGGGCGGGATGGTCAGCTCTTTGTAGCCGTGGGGGAGATAATTCTCGTCGTACTCGAACTCTGCGAGTTTTTTTTGCATCGATTGGCGCACCGCGGAAAACGCCCCATCCACGCCGATGATCACGTCGGTGCGAACCGCACCGGTAGTATTCGTTTCTGTGTTGAGAAGGTGCGTGGTCGCTTCGTCAGGATCGACGTCGGTGCACTGATGATTGAAATGCACTCGGACGTTCGGATAACGCTGCGCCGCTTCAATCACGGTGGTGTTGAGCGCGGCGCGACCGATCGAGTTGATGTATTTGTTTGGATCGACATCGTAAGGCGCGAAATGCAGGTCGCCGGATTTGTCGTGGATCATGCGTCCGCGCATCGGAATGGCATGTCGTAACACTTCGTCGGCGATGCCGACCCGCTCGAGCGCGTGAATCCCGCGCGTCGAGAGCGCGAGATTGATCGACCGCCCGCCGACAATATTACCTTCGCGCGGATCGGCCCGTCGCTCGTAAAGATTGACATCATATCCGCGACGCCCCAAATACGCGGCGAGCAGTCCTCCGGCTAAACCGGAACCGATTAATACGAATCTTGTCGTGGACATGCAATTGTTCTCCGTGCGCAGGGAACAATTGCACAGCAAACGCCCAACGCTCAACGTCCAACGCTTAATTCAGAAGGATCGGCCCCGAACGCTTTCGGGGGCGATGCTACAAGATTGCGGCTGCGCCACCATCATTAACATCGGGGTCGCCGCGGCGACAACTGCTCGATCCACCTATTTCAGTACCGCGGATCCGCCTACTCCGAAAGCGTTCGCGAGCAGGCGGCGCGTCAGGTCACGAGGATATCACGGATTTTCAGATCAAATCAGCTCGCACAAAGTCCACCAAGGACACAAAGGTATCGGGCTACATAGCAAACAATGAAAATTTTGTCAGTGAATGTTGGATTGCCGAGGGAAGTGACCTGGCAGGGTAAGCTCGTCACGACGGGAATTTTCAAAGAGCCGGTCAAAGGCCCGGTGATGTTGCGCACGCTAAATCTCGACGGCGATCAGCAAGCCGATCTGACTGTCCACGGCGGCGTGAGCAAGGCGGTTTATGTTTACCCCTCGGAGCACTACGGCTATTGGCGAGCTGAGTTGCCGGGAGTGGATTTGCCCTGGGGAATGTTCGGAGAAAATTTCACAACCGAGGGATTGCTTGAGGAAGCCGTCTATATTGGGGACAGATTTCAAATCGGCGAGACGGAAGTCATGGTCACGGAACCGCGGATGCCCTGCTACAAGCTGGGCCTCAAGTTTGGCCGCGCCGATATCATCAAGCGGTTTCTGGCCAGTCGCCGCACCGGTTTCTATTTTGCCGTGGTTCGCGGCGGGATGGTTGGGGCCGGAGACGCGATTGACTTGATCCGGCGAGAGCAACAAGAGATCAGCGTGGCCGATATCACTCGCGTTTATGCTTTTGAGCGAAACGATGTAGAAGCGCTGCGCCGAGCGATCGAAGTCGAGGCACTGCCGGAAAGTTGGAAAGGCTATTTTCAGCACCAGCTCGACAAGCAGCTGTCATAACCGCGGGATTGCGCGGATATTGCGAATGTCCGAAATTCAATGTAATCGCCTCGCTTTGTCGAGGCGATTCTGTTCAAACCCGGCGACAGAGCGCCAGGGCTACAACACCAACCGCCGACTTCTGTCCTCTGCCCTCCGACGCCCAACGTCCAATTCAGAAGACGAGTGACCCGCGATGCGGAAGCGAGAGCTGACGTCAGTGCGGGGCAGCAGTCCTTTTCGGCTTCCGCTCGCTCGGTCGATAATCCTGCAGCCAGGCGGTTTCGTGCACGTTCTCTTTCCATGCCGTGATCCCGGAGTGGCCGTAATGCTGTTCCACTTCGTACTCGTGGTCTTCTCTGACCGCGCTCCAGAATAATCGGCCGGCCCTGCGCCAGCCATCGAGGATGATCCCCTCCTGGAAAGGCTGGTTGCGTGCAGTGACTACCAAGCAATTGTCCTCTCCGCTTGTTCCCGCATAAGCAGCACCCCAGTGAAGGACCAGCGTCTTGAGCTTGAGCGTTTTCAGGCGTGTGCCGATATCGCGTGCAAAATGAGCGCAGTAACCACGCTGTCGCAGGCCGATGTTGATCAGGAAGTTCTGAAACTCTGGGTTTAGGACGATACGATATTCGCGTGCGAGACTGCGCGATGTGGTGTGCGCGGTCACCGACAACAGGTCGGCCTCGCCCGGATCAACGTTAGGCGCGAGCGCCGCGAGCGCTTCGCCCAAGTCCTTGATCGATCTCTCATCTCTCCCCCAAACCGCGCCTATGCAAATGGTGAATGCAAAGATGAAAACCACCTTGGGATTCACCTTAAGAAACTTCGTTGGCATGGTTAACCACGGATCCGCCTACGCGCCAGGCTAGTCCGAAAGCGTTCGCGAGCAGGCGGCGACAGGTTACGAGGATATCACGGATCTTCAAATTAAACGGTTGCGGATTTTGTCGCCTAATAAGCTGGATTTGCCGACAACTTTGTTGGCATAGTTGGCGCAAATGCGAGGTAGGGATTTCATTCACAATTTCTGTCGCATCGCATTTTTGGCGGCCTTTGTTTCTCTTTCCTCATGCGACACCAAGCTTTTTGGTCCTGATTCGAGGGAGATTGCTGGCGGCTACCGCTTGAAACGAGTCGGCAATCCCAATCAATTTGCTCTTACAATTCCGTATCAGAGCGGTGGCCTTATCATAGATGAAATTGGCTGGCGTAAACCGCTGATCATTGCGAGAGCTTCAGGATCGGACTATTGGGAGGCTATCAATACTGCGCGTGCTCAACGCATTTCCATCAGCGACCTCGAGCGAAAATCAGATCCGATTTATCAATCAATCCCGATAGAACCCGCAGAAATAGCCTGGACGAAGCTCAATCGTCACAAGCGAATCTGGTAGCTAACGCGTGGCGATGTCCTGAAATCGGAAACCAGCGAAAGCAGGAAAAGTTTGCTTCTAACCGTACGCGACGACGGCTGACCCCTGCCGGCCACGTTATAGGCTTGGCGAAGGCGGGGCGTTTGATCTCTGACTTCTGGCCTTTTGGCATCACGACTGCTCAAAGAAAGCCCTCTGCTCGGCGAAGGCTCTTTTTACCATGCAATTTAAATCACAATCCGACCAACCTGAACGCCCCGTCAAAACGCTCGAGTTGAAAGCCATTCTATTGGTGGATGACGACAAGCAACTCGCCTCCGCCTTGCAATGGATCCTCGCTGACGAAAACTTCCTTGTTGACGTCGCCAATGACGGCGAGGAGGCCATCCTTAAGGTCAAAGCTAACGAGTACGACGCCGTGATCTGCGACCTGATGATGCCGCGCCTGCGGGGTGACGAGTTTTACCTCAAGGCCATGAAAGTGCACCCATCTCTGGCAGATCGGTTCATCTTCATCACAGGGTTCGCCGCCGATCCGAAAATCGCCCCCTTTCTCACCAAGCATGACGTGAAGTGCCTGGTCAAACCGTTTGCCGTCGGAGTGCTGATTAAATGCGTTAGAGAGTTGCTCGCCTAACGCGGAAGGTGGATCGACCGCTCCGCGGGCGATGTTATTTAAGTCTCGGCTTCGCCGACATTATTTTGACAACGCGTTTGCCACCGGACGAGTCGCCCACTTGCCGGATAAGGACTGCGCGTTTCACCTCACCGATGCTCGGATAGAATCTTGGCGAAGCGCCAAACTTCGTGGAACGTGTTGTAGAGCGGCGTGGGCGCGGCGCGGATCACGTTCGGTTCGCGGAAATCGCATTTCACGCCGGCCGCTGCGAGCTTGCCAAACAGCTCCTTCGGATGTTCGTGGACCAGGATCGACAATTGACAGCCGCGCGCCTCCGGCTCGTCCGGCGTAATGACAGTGAACAGCTTCGAGGGCGCCTGCTCCAGCAGGAATTGAAGATATCCAGTTAGCTTGACCGACTTTGCCCGCAGCAGTTCCATTCCGCCGGCTTCATCGAAGATCGCAAGCGAGGCGCGCAGTGGCGCCATCGACAAGATTGGCGGGTTGCTGATCTGCCATCCGTCGGCTGACGGAACGGGTATGAATTCCGGCTCGAG
>QHXE01000542.1 GCA_003222835.1 Acidobacteriota bacterium
TGGATGCTGCTCTTGTGTCCGGTGCGCGTATCCGGATTGAGCGAGTAACTGACGCCGGCTACGGGATCACTAATCATTACGGTTTTGAGCGTCTGGCCCGAAGGATCTCCTGGAAAGCTCAAGCTCTGCTCGCGCCGGGTGCGACCTTGGATGTCCCGATAGAGCATGCTTGATGATTTCCTGACGATACGGTTGCCGTCAGTCAATACTTGAGTTGCTTCGGTCACGGCTTCGGCCGAATAGGGGCTGCCCTTAACCAGCTTGCCATCAAAGCTGAATTCAGACTCGACCCAGAAAAAAGTCTGGGCCCTCGCTTCCGGGCCTTGTGGTGTGGCCATCTGGCCCGGCGGCAAGGATCTGATCAGACCGCGTTCGATCTCTTCTCGATCCGGCGCCGGCGTTGATGTCTGGCCCGAGGCGGATATTACGCTCAACGACACGAACATTGCTAAGCCAATCGCGAACAGTAAAGTTTTCTTCATGAGTTTTTCCTTTCGTTTTAGACGGGCCGAGGGCCCGGATTTTCATTTTGGTAAATCCAGGGATCTTCTTTTGCCGACGAAGCGGATCGCATGGGCTAAACCATCGACACCGAGCAGCACGTCGGCCTTGATTCTTTCGTCGGAGCGCTCCATGTTTACCGGCAACCCGAAGTTGGCCATCGTCGTGCGCGGCAGTTCGACGCGTACGATTTGGCCGCCGGCATCGAGATTTGCCATGCTGCCGGAAGTTACGGGAAGAAAGTCTGTTGTGATCTCCGTGTTAAGAAGATTCGCTGCCAGGGCATTGGAAGCCGGCGACAACGGTCGCTCTTTGCGGAATCTGGTCGAGCGCGCTCTGAATACAGTTGGATGCTGATTCTGATTTTCCTTCTCGTCAGGTAGTGAAGACGCTGCCGAGACTTCATGCCTATCAGCCTCCGGCCTTTCCGGCCGATTCGTGACGCCTGCCTCCTGTGGCGGTCGGGTTTGCCAGGAACGCGCTATGAATAATGCGCAGGCAATCAGAACCAGCGCGGCAACTGCCGCAAGCCAGTAGCGGCTTCCGGATGCACGTCGTACTGGCTGCCTCCTCACAAGCGACTGGCTATCAAACGCTTCAAGCAGATGCGCTTCAACTCTCTCTGGAGCAGACATGGATTTCGTAGTCAAAGCGAAGTCCTGCAACTGGCGCGTTAAGGCTTGCTCGTCATTCAGTCTTGCCGCGCAGGTTGGACACTCGCCGATATGTCGGAACGCTTCATGCCGCAAAGTCGCATCCATGATTTGTTCGCGAGCGACATCGTTGATGATATCGTCGAATCTCTGGCAATTCATGCGAAACACCTCGCTGACTTAAGTCTTTCATTCAGCAAATCCTCCGAGGTTGTTGGTCTCAGCCGTTCAATCAGCATTGTGCGAGCGCGGTGCAATCTCGATCGAACCGTGCCAATTGCGCATCCCAGCACCGTCGCCGCCTCGGCATAACTCATCTCCTGCAACTCACAAAGGACCACGACCTCGCGATAATGCTCGGGCAAGCTCAGCACAGCTTTCTGCACTGATTCGATCGCTTCCCGGCGAGAGAGTGCTTCCAGTTGTTCCTCCGCGCGCGTAGTTTCCGTTGCTTCGTCAATCGAGAGCAACCGGCGTTCTCGTTTTAGCCGGCGCAGTACGTGGTTCCGCGCGATGCCCAGCAGGAAGGCGTTGACGGACCCTCTTCCCTGGTCATAATTACCCGCTTCACGCATCAGCACCATAAAAACTTCCTGGGTGATATCCTCGGCCACTTCTCGCGCGCCACTCATCTGCAAGGCGAAGCGATAAACATTAGACTGCCGACGACGGTAGAGCTGGGCAAACGCTTCCCGGTCGCCGCTAAGCATCAGTTGCAAGAGATCGCTGTCCGTGTACTCAATCGGCTTCATCAAAACCTGGAATTGCTCTACTCAAGATGTATTCACCCGACAAACAGAAAAGGTTCCAAAAGATTTGTGGGAAATCGCCTGGCAGAAAGTGATGAACTGCCAAAAACAGCAGCAGCGTAATCGTGAGTGATCCCGTGCGCCTTTTGAACGGCCATAGTTCTGCGGCGCACAGCATAATCGAACGTGCGGGTCTAGTGAATGATGCGGCTTGGGGGGTTGAGAAGAACCTGTTGGAAATCTCGCCAGATCGGCTGTTCGAAGGAGGCTTTGCACAAAGAGTCTTGCATCCCGTAACTTGCCTGCCTTTTCGTCCGCGAAGCGGACGGTTGAAATTAGCCTAACCCAGCGATAAATCGCTGGACTATTTTCGTCCTGTCCGCTTCGCGGACGAGGGCTAGCCTTCATTTCTTGTGCGAATCTGTTTGGAGAAGGTTCCCGCCTGAACAAAACATGATTCGCTCAAATTGACTTCACCACACTTCGACTTTTTCTTTTATAATCGTATCCCTCTCACCGGCCCCAATCCTCTCAAATTCAAAAAGGAGGGGTCTTATATTGGAACACACAAGAAAGTTAGTACGACGACGTGCGCGCATACCTCTGACGCTGCCAATTCGGGCACTTTGTAGGGAGAGCGCTGAATACCAGTGGACCGAACAGTCACGGCTGGTGGACGTAAACCACTTCGGCGCAGGTTTTACTCTAACGCGGCCGGTTGAGGTTGGGCGCCTGATACAACTAACAATTCCCTTGCCGCACCAACTGCGTTGCTTCGATCATACTGCGCCGGTGTATTCAGTTTGGAGTCTGGTGTGCCACGCTGCCGCCATTCCCAGGGCGCCACACCAGGACGCGACCTTGTTTCGCGTCGGCGTTGGGTTCGTAGGTAAAGCGCCTCCCCATAGTTATGAAGAAGACCCGACCGTTAGATATGAACTGTTACCAATCAAAGTCGGACAGAATTCAATGTGGAAGTTGGGTCAGCGGCCGCTAGCCAACCAACGAAGAGAAACGCGACTGATTATTCCGCTCGAGGTCCTCGTGGAAACACCAGATGAAAATGGCAAGCCTTCCATGCAGGAGAATACGGTTACTGAAACAATAAGCAGCCTGGGAGCCTGTATCCCCACCAGCCTTAATGTCACCGTAGGGCGCGTTCTCAAGATCAGCAGCCGGAGCGACCGCGTCTCGACTTTTGCCGCGATTCGCTCTCGCAAAGTGGCGCCGGATGGTATCGCTCGGCTGGGTCTTGAATTTATCGGCGAACGTTGGCCGTTACAGAGGGATTGAAAGTTAAGGTCAGATGTTCTAATTCGGACATGCGCAATTCGCAATCCGACACCCTCACATTGCCTACTGCTTACTGCCTTCTGTCTTCTCCGCTTCATCAGAAGTTCATCGAACCAAGCGTAGCTTTGTTCCACATGTGCTTTTGGTTAAGATTCGATGATTGACTCTTAATGCGTGACTGTGCCGCTCTCAGCCGCGCTTCTTTTCGTTCTCGTCTCGCAGCTTGCCCAACAAACAGGGCGATTAAGAATTCGATTTGACTGAGATGGCTGGGCTCTCTTTTGAAAGAAGCCTCGGTGGCAAATTAATGTGGCGCGCACACTAGGCCAGGTTATGTGACGAGGGCTATTATGTCTCAGATTAGGAGACTCAAACTATGCGCATTGTCATATTGCTATGTTTTTTGGTGACGCTGTCCACGGTTCAGGCCAGCGAGATCAAAACTTCCGAAGACTTAATTCAGGCGATGCAAAAGAAGTATGCGCAGTCCTGGTATAAGACGCTCACGTTCGTGCAGAAGACTACTGAGTTTGAAGCCGACGGAAAAACCAAAGTCTCAACCTGGTACGAAGCTCTCTATGCGCCCGGTCGTTTGCGCATCGACTTCGATCCAATCACGGACGGCAACGGAATCCTTCTTGCCAACAATACGGTTTACTCGATGAAGGACAGTAAGGTTGAAAACAGCCGTCCATTTGTGCATCCGCTAATCGTGCTCGGTTTCGATGTTTACTTCGTGCCGGTTCCGCAATTGCTCGAGACGCTCAAGCAACTCAAGTTCGATCTTAGTGTTATGCATGAAGACACCTGGCAGGGCAGACCAGCTTATGTTGTCGGCGCCCAAAAGGGTGATCTCCATTCTACGCAATTCTGGATTGATAAGAAGGAGCTCTACTTCGTGCGTCTACTCAGGCCATCCGGCAAGGATGGGGCAGCGACGTCAGACGTTCAGTTCAATAAGTATCAGCGTACGAAACGCGGCGCATGGGTTGCGGTGGAGGTGATCTTCATGAATAACGGCAAGGTCGCAACCACGGAAGAATACTCTGAGATTCGCACCGATGTTCCACTCGATGAAAAGCTTTTCGACCCGCAATATTGGACCAGCGTTCACTGGCGATAGAGTAGTCGTTCAGCGGTATCGCTTGGAAGAATATAACTTTTAAAACACTACAAAACGGTCCTAACGATAGCTTGCGCCGCCAATTGCGGACACCAGGAAACCCGTCAGTGTAAGTTAATTAGCGGGTGCTTGCAAAAATTGTTATTGTAATTGGAAAAGGTCAGGTTTATGCTGCGCGGTCTGGAGAGCCTCCTCGTCAGTTTCCGCAGTCCGGGGACTCTGGCTAAGCCCGAAAGCGATCGCAGTCGATGCCGTACTTCTTGACCTTGTAACCGAGTATTCGTTCGGTGGTATCGAGCAATTGCGCGGCGCGCTTGCGGTTGCCGCGGGTGGTCTTGAGAGCGTCCTGAATGAGATCGCTTTCATAAGCGCCGACCGCTCCATCGAGCGAAAGGCGCGTGATGGTGCCGGATCTTTCGGCAGTCTGCAACGTCGGCGGCAGGTGATGCCCGTGAATGACGCCGGTCTCGCACACCAGGACGGCGCGTTCCATAACGTTCTCCAGCTCGCGTACGTTGCCCGGCCAGTGATAACTCGTCAGCATGTCGATCGCCGGCGTGGAAATTCGTTTGATCGATTTGCTATGTTCGCGCGAGAATTTTTCCAGGAAATGATCCGCCAATAAGAGCACGTCCGACTTGCGTTCGCGCAACGGCGGCATAAAAATCGAAAACACGTTCAGACGATAGTAGAGATCCTCGCGGAATTGCCACTCCGCGATCGCCTTCGTTAGGTCTTTGTTTGTGGCCGCGACCAGACGCACATTCACCTTGATCGTGTCCGTGCCGCCCAGCCGCTCGAATTCGCGCTCCTGCAACGCTCGCAGCAGCTTGATTTGCGTCGAGATGTTTAGGTCCCCGATTTCATCGAGAAACAAAGTGCCGCCGTCCGCGAGTTCGAAGCGGCCTTTCTTGCGGCTTTGCGCGCCTGTGAATGCGCCCTTTTCGTAACCGAAGAGTTCGGATTCAATCAAAGTCTCCGGCAAAGCCGCGCAACTGACCTTGATGAACGGTTTGTGCGCACGGAGAGAATTGTAGTGAATCGCGTGGGCAATCAGTTCCTTTCCCGTACCGGATTCCCCGCGCAGCAACACGGTCGTGTTTGTCCGGGCCACTTGCGTTACCTGTTCGTAGACCTGGCGCAGCGGATGCGAGTTACCGATGATGTGACTAAAATCGTAGCGCTCGCGCAGCTCCTGCTTCAGATGCACGTTTTCATCCAGCAAGCGTTGCTTGTCGGCTTCGATCAAGTGATTGACTTTGATTGCCTGAGCGATCATCGTCGCGACAATCGAAAGAAACTTCGTCGCTCGTTCATAGTCGCGATCCGGTTTGTATTTTAAGTCGACGCTCAACACGCCAACGGTTTTGCGATTCACGATGACCGGAACGCACAAGAACGTCCACTCCTGCCGGCTAATCGTCTTTTTTCTAACGCCCAAACGATCGAGAAACATCGGCTCGCGACTAACTTGAGGAACGACGATCGGCTTCCCGGTTTGCACTACCCGGCCGGTAATTCCTTCCCCAATTCGGTACTTAATTCGGCGCGCGCCGCCTTCGTCCAAGCCATACGACGCCTCGACCCGCAGCTCTTCGGTATCGGCATCGAGCAACATCACGACGCTGCGGACCATGCCATGATCGCGGCCGAGTGTTTCCAGCACATGGGCGAGCGCGCTCTTGAGGCTATGCGTGCCGGCGAGCATCTGACCGATTCCCAGGAAAGTCGCCAACTTCCGCGACTCATCTCGATCAGCGTTCGTCTTTTTGGGATTCAAAGCCGCTGTTTCTCCCCTCGGAAAATGTAGAACAGACTGCCAGCCTGTTCAGGATTGTTTGTTTTCACGACGTAGAACAGGCTGGCAGCCTGTTCTACATAACTGACTCCTCGCTGCTCAAAACGCACGATCTTAGAGATCAAAGACAGGCAAGTCAAAAGAAGTCTGACTTATCTGGCGCC
>QHXE01000238.1 GCA_003222835.1 Acidobacteriota bacterium
GATGAATGACAGTTCGCTGATCTTGATGCGGCTGGGCGTAATTAGCGTCATCGGTGGCGGCATCGGAGCGTGGTTATTGATCGCTACGCCAGCCCCCACGTTTGCGCGCCTGGTTCCTTTTCTGATTTTGTTCGCCACGATTCTTTTCGTGATGCAAACTCCGGTGAATCGCTGGCTGCACTTGCCTGCGGCCGGCAAAGAATCGACAAAGGCCTGGTGGATTGGCGCAAGCGTCTTTCAATTTTTCTCGGCGATTTATGGCGGCTATTTTGGCGCCGGCAACGGCATCCTGATGCTGGCGGCGATGGGACTTCTCGGTTTGCACGATATCCATCGCGCTAACGGCATCAAGAATTTTCTCGGCGTCTGCATCAACAGCGTCGCCGTCGTCGCTTTTTCAATGATGCATCTCGTCTCGTGGCCACGATCGCTCTTCATGGCGATTGCGGCGCTCGCCGGCGGTTACTTTGGCGCCCGCACCGCGCGACGCGTGGGCCGCGTGTTCATTCGTCGCGCGATTGTGGTGATTGGATTTGTGATTACGATCGCGATGCTGTGGAAAATGAGGTGAAACCAATCCGCAGATTTCGCCGATCTCACAGATTAAGAAAGAGAAAGCCACGAAAAGGCACAAGAGGCACAAGAGGCACAAAGGAATTCAGAACAAGCGATTCATCTTCAGCGAGTTTTCTTTTGCGCCTTTTGTGCCTCTTTGTGGCTGATTCTCTTTCTGTGTAATCTGCGTAATCGGCGGATTGATTCCATGAAGCTGCCTCGCGAATTTTACACTCGCTCCGACGTGCTCGAAGTCGCGCGCGATCTCCTGGGAAAGAGATTAGTTATTCCCAATAGAAGCGGCGCGCGGGTGGCTGGAATAATCGTCGAAACGGAAGCGTATCGCGGCCCGGAAGATAAAGCCTCGCACGCATACAATGGCCGGCGCACGCGTCGCACGGAAACGATGTATGGCGTTGGCGGCACGGCTTACGTTTACTTCGTCTATGGCATGTATCACCAGTTCAATGTGGTAACGAACGTAGAAGATATTCCGCACGCCATTTTGGTGCGCGCGGTGGAGCCGGTCGAAGGTTTGGATATCATTCGCCGTCGCCGACCCGGAAGATTCGAGCATGAATTGACCAGCGGGCCGGGCCGCTTGTGTGTCGCAATGGGAATCGATCGTAAGTTGGATAAAGCAGATCTGCTTGGCGATCGAATCTGGATTGAAGAGGACATTACCGTCTCCCGCCGCCAGATTGCGCGCGGTCCTCGCATTGGAATCGGTTATGCGGAAGAATGGGTGAAGAAGCCTTGGCGGTTTTGGGTTCGCGATAATCCGTTTGTGAGCCGAGCGAAGAGGTAATGCCTTAGTAATGCAAACAAGCAGACTCTCGAGTAAAGGGCAGGTCACGCTGCCACGCGAGGTGCGCAAGGCACTAGGTGCGGAGCCGGGTGATACGATTGGCTACGAAGTTGAACATGACGTAGTGACGCTGAAGAAACTCGAGCCTTTCGATGCTGCCTTCCACGAAGCACTTTCCAATACTCTCGATGAATGGGCCACCGAATCCGATGAAGAAGCTTTCCGCGACCGGTAGCAAGGACGTCTTTCAAGAGAGGATTGAAGCCAGGTGGCGCGACAAATACTGACTTGCTTGCCTACCGATCTGACGGGCTTAACCGCTCGCGAGTCGTCTCCAAATTCCGCTTTCGCCTTCGCTTTGAATGAGTGTGCTCACACTGTGATATGACGCCGCGTAAAGCGCGCGCATCTCCTGTTGCGAGCGCGGGTGTTCAAGTCGTTTCTCTAGTTCGTCAGTTGAAAGCGAGCCGTGCAGGTAATGTGAGAACAACCGGCCTTCACCGGCGAGATGAATCGCGAATCCTTCTTCCAACCAACGCGGCGCGCGATTGTGACTGACCGCATCTATCACCGTGTGTGCTAGTTCGTGACGCAGCGTGGTGACGAGCACGCCACGGTGCTTTAGCAAAGCGAGTGGCTGCAGCTCAATGCGATCTCCTTTCGTCGCGGCGGCGGCCCACCACGGTTGCCCGGTGCGGGCGGTAAAGTCACCGGTGCTTTCGTTAAGTCTGATTTCGAGTATAGGGATGTCGGAAATCGAAACTGATGCTGCGTTCGCTCGATGGAGATAATCAGCGCGGGCGGATTCCAAAGTGTTCAGAACTTGCTCGGCATCGCGATGGTCGACACTGGCGGGATAAGTGACGCGAAAGTGATCGCTGGAGATCGTGAGATATCTTTGGTTCGTCTTCAGTCCCGTAGGGGCGAAATAGTTATAAGTCCAGCTGCCGAATAAATATTCAAGCTCCGTAGGAGCGAAATGTGATTGTTGCTTCCTTTGCGAGAGGGCTGGGGTGAGGGGCGTAGCTTGCGAGCAATGAAGGAAATTAACCTCTATTTGTTTCTCCGATCCGCTCGGGGAAGAAATCAAACTAAGACCGTTGGGACCTGTCGCTAAGCCCTCACCCCGAGCCTCTCCCAAAGGGAGAGGGTGATTCGTTAACAAGAGATCAGCTTTCCAGCTCGCGCTATTCACCCTCGTGCCCGGAAAATATTTCTCAAGAATTCGCTGATAGCCTGCCCCGCGCTGCGCCATCACGTGCGCGCCCTCCTGACAAAGACCCAAACCATGGCCGAAGCCACGACCACGAAAGATGAAGTTCGATCCCGTGCGAGAAACTTCAAATCGCGAACTCTTCAACAGGTTCCATCCCAGCACGCGTCCGACAATTATCTTGAAATCCCAGCCGCGCACGATCTTACGATGTTCGCCTTCGAGCGTGATAACTTCTGCGCGCCCGGTTTCATCGCGTTTGTTGACGATGATTTGATCGAATCTTGAACCCACATCGGTGCGAGCATCGCTTTGCAGCGCCCGCAATAAATCGGCGCGAGAGATCACATCGGTCCAGTTTGCATGCGGACCGGTGATGCAGAACTCGTCGTGCCCACCCCGTAGATACGCGGGCGCAGTCTTGCCCCAGAGCGTTCCGATGTTCGCCGTCTCGCCGCCGCACGAGGCGCCAAAGTATGAATCGATAGGTTGGCCGCGTTCGTCGACGAGCACCTGACCCTCGGTAGCCTTAACCGCGGCGAGGATCGTGTCAGAAGCCCGACCGTTAGGAAGGGCCCCGCTGCCGATCGAGCCCTCCCTCACGGTCGGACTACTGACACTGAATCGCTGGCAGTGCGTGGTCGAACAAAAGTCGTATCCATCCTTCGCATGTCGTCCGCGGTTCTTAATAGCGTAGGTGCGAATCGCGATTGCTAAAGCTTTCAGCGCTTCGGGTTCCGTTTCCATGCTTCCTTCCGCGCGCATCACGCCGAGGACGTAATCTTCCAAAGATATTTCCCTCGTAATGTTCTCAGTTACCAGATGAACTCTTACGATTGCGGATTGCGGGTTGCGGATTGCGGAATTTGAGGGCTCGGCTCTATCTCTGGGTTCCTCTGCGTCTTTGCGGCGAACGTCTTCCGTCTCCGCGGCGAACGTTTCAAATATAGGTTTCGACAACGTCGCAGCTTCAGCGCCATGCGAACGCGACAGAAGCACCAGCACCGCAAGGTCGATTTCATTTGAACTTGGTTCAGCAGATGAATCTGCTCGCGTGTGACTGGCGAAACCGACGAACCAACCGTTAGACCGAAAGCCTTTCGCAGGCTGCGAGGTTCCCGTCTTGCCCAGAATGTAAAGTGGAAGCGAATCGAGGTGCGCGTTCCTTGCCGTACCATAGCGCACGGCGCCGCGCATGCCGTCGATGACGATCGCGCGGTGTAGTTGAGAGATGTCAATTCGCGATCGTTCGACGGGTGCAGACTGGCTGATTCGAGGTTGCCATAGACGTCCGCCATTCACCAACGCGGTATAGGCCAACAACAATTGAATCGGTGTGACTTGAATGTGATCGCTCTCGCCAATCGCTTCGCGCGCGTCGCAGTCGCTTTGCTCCGACGCGTGGGCGCTCTCTCGAATCATCGCGTTGTTTCCGGTTTCGCAGGGCCGCAGGGTTCCAGCGGTCTCTTCATCGCTTCCGGTTAGTTGGCCAAATCCAAACTGGCGCGCGGTTTCGATTAGCTGGTCTCGGCCTAGGCGCTGGCCCAGCGTGGCGAAATAGTAATTACACGAATAGGCGATTGCCTGCGACGGCGTGAACGGGGGCAAATGATCTTCATGGACGCAAGCCAAGGAGAAGCTGCGTCCCGCAAAGCGACCCGGACAGACGGTGCGGGAATCTTTATCAATCAATCCGGCCCGCAGTGCCGCCAAGGCGGTGAACGGTTTCATTGTCGAGCCGGGCATCAACGCTTGACCGAAGGCAAGCTGAGAATTTACCAACGCACGGATCCGGCCCGTTTGCGCATCCATCACGATGATTGCGCCTTCGCGTTGGCCGAGCGCAGAAGTGGCCGCCTGCTCTAACGCCGAATCAATTTCGGATTCGTCGACGCTTGAGCTTACGCTCGATAAGTTAAACGAAATCCGGTTGCCAATTCTGGAAGGAAACGCGAGCAGCAAAATCGCAGAGCAGGCCCACGTCATGAGCAACGCATGCTCGCGCGTCAGACGATGGAGGCGACTGGCGGGTATCACGCGGGGGCCTCCGCGGTCGTGCGCGGTGCGGTCTGAGTTATAGGAGCAGTGGATGTTTCCGTATTCACCTTTGCCAGCGCAGTCACGGTTACGATCCAACCGATCAGGGAGAAACAGAAAGCAATCAAGAGCTGCGCGATGAAAAGCGCGAAATCGGTCTTCGTCCCTTTTGGGGAAATCTTAACGAAGAGAACTGCGTAAGGTATAAAAGCAAACAGGATCGCGCCAAGTGCGTACATCAAAACTGAATCGGAGGCGAAGGCACGCGCGAGCCATCTACCGATTCGCTTCACCGTCGCCTCCGCGCCGCCGCTGAACAATGTTCTAACGTTACCTGCGCTAACTCTGGCCCAGAGATGAATCGTGGCTAGCGGCAACGCTATGGCAAATACTAGAAATCGGATCGTCGCAAAAATCACCGTGGGCCAATGAAGCGGCTGTGGCTTCGGCGCACCGCGGAGCGATTCGGCCAGCGCCGCTTTTGGAGCGGGATAGTGAAGCTGAAATTTGTCGAGCAGGGCCCAAAATACCAACGCGATCAAAACGATGGGAATCGTCGCAACAAAGAGCTTAATAGCGCCGCGAACGATCTGTGGCCAAAGAAACTTTCCCTCGCGCGCGTGCTCGAGGACCGCCGACTGAAGCACAAAGAACTCGGCCGGTATCAGCACGAGAAAAGCGTAAGTGATTAGAACCTGCCAGACCGTCGCTTCGCGGGTGGCGATGAAGATGTAAAAAGTAACGAGTAGTAGCGCGTAAAGGCCGGCGAAGCTAGCGAGGGCCCGGGCTTGTCTCAGTACTGCCCGCGCGCTGTCAAGCCAAGTCTGCAAAGTTGCTTTGATCATATCTGCCTCTTACAGTACTTAATTAGACGAAAGAACGTTTTTAAGCGCAGAGAACGCGGAGGATTTCGCAGAGGACGCAAAGGTTTTCCTCCGTGACCTCTGCGGAAACCTCTGCGATCCTCTGCGGTTAATTCCCCATCACTTCTTATCCAAAATTCTCAACCGATCATTACTGGTATTGGCCTGTATCGTCGGCTGATACATCAACTCAGCCCGCGCGGGCGCGATACGGAACTCGCCCGGGACCTCAACGCGCATAGCGTATTGGAACGTCGCGTCGCCATTGAAGTAATCGACGAAGATGGCCGTGCGGTTGTCTCGGAACTCGCGCGCGCTATACCAATCGGTCCACTGTCCAGTTGTGTAATTCAAGTAGATGCCACTGACCTGCGCGACCTGTTCGGCGCCCGCGGGAATCGGATCTTCGATCATCAGGTACTGTGCCCGCGCGCCGGTGAGATGCAGGCGCACGACGATCAAATCCCCGGAGCGTAGCTCGCCCGTCAACGGTTCAATCTTCCAACTCGACTTTCCGTTTTCGTTTTCAGTCACGTGGAGGCGCAGATACTCGCGCGCGATCTTCAGATTTCCCGACGACTGGGCAGGTACGTTGTCTTCCGCCGTGAAGTATTGAACCGACGCCGAAAGATACAGCGCGCCGCGGCCATGCTTAACGACCCGAATCTGATTGTTGTTGCTGACTTCGCCCGCCTTCTTCGTGATCACAAAGTCCTGCGCGTTTGTAGCCTCGCCTGCGCCGACGTGTTGCTGAGCGACTTGGGCGCCATTCAAATAAATCTCGAATGAATAGTCGGGCGACAATTCATGGCTGACTTTCAAGTAATCAGTAAGACCATAGATCGCGAAGGCAGTTTCTTTTGTCGAAAGCCAGTAATAACCGTTCTGACGATTCTTCACCAACCAGCGCGCGACTTTTGGCAACAGCGCGTTGCTCGGATCGACTTGCGAAAGAGCTTTCAATGATAGCGCTGTGGCTTCCGCGTCAAGATAGACGTTGCGGCCATAATCGTTGACGCGCGCGGTTTGCCAATGGGCCTCGAATTCGTCCGTCTGTGCTGAGGCGGCGATTGCGCCCGCAATCTCTTTCGCGCGTCCATCTTTGCGCTGGTGCAACGAGAGCGCGAGCAGAGCGCGGCCGTAAGGCCCGAGGCTCCCGCGCTTCGCATAAAGCGCTTCGAGATAATGACCATCGCTGTCACCACTTTCGGTGTAGGCATAGATCATGTAGCTTCTGGTTTCATCATCGATCGGATTGCCGTTGTCGTTCTTGCCCGCGTTCAGCAGAGACGCAAGCTTCTCGCGACCCTGGTCGCGGCGCCCAAGATCGATCTGGTAGCCGGCTTTGCTCGCCAGCGTCAGCCCGTCAACAACATAGGCCGTCATGAACGGATCGCTCTTGTCGTCTTTCCACCAGCCCCAACCGCCATCGTCATGCTGATAGGCGTATAGACGATCGAGCCCGCGTTGAACTTTTTTATCGAGATCGTTCGACGCGCGAATCTTCGCGGTAGGCACGTCCTTCAAGGTCTGCGCGACAATAACATTCGGCAAGAAGCTGGACATCGTTTGTTCCGTGCAGCCGTATGGAAAACTCGTCAAATAATCGAGCGCGCCAAACAGAGTTCCAGCTAAAGAAGGCGACGCTTCGATGCGGAGATTGCGCGCCTGGCTATCAGGATTTGCTGATAGATCGAGCGAGAAAGTTTGGTCCGCATCATTCTGCGTGAGTGTCGTCGTGTTGCCGACAGTCTGCTTCAATCCATGCGGCACGATCTCCATGGTCATCTCGACCGCATCAGACTCAGTATCAGTCAACGCCTTCGCCAACAGCGTGAGTTTGCCGACTTGATTGGCTTGCACGCGCCAATCAACGCGATGTTCGCCGTTTTGTTTGATCGTCACAGTTTCGCTCGGCGAATCGAGTAATTGAGCCCCGTTAAGATCGAGCGAGATCTTCGTCGACTTGTCACTCTTCAGGAAGTTATGCACGACGCCTGAGATAGTCACAGTGTCGCCTTCAGTCAGAAAGCGCGGCATTTCCAGACGCATGATCACATCCTTGCGCGCGATTGTTTTCTGCACGGCTGAACCTACGCGGGTGTCGGTGGTGACGGCGCGCGCGGTCGCACGCCAGGTAGTTAAGTTGTCCGGCAGCTTGAAATTTACCGTGGCTTTGCCATCGCCGCCGGTCACCGCATCCGGTTGCCAAAACGCAGTGTCCTTGAACTCGCGGCGAATAGTAGGTTCAGCGTAAGCACTTTCATTTTTGAAATCGGCGAGCTGATAAGCAGATTTGTTCTTTGCGAGGTCGACTGGCTTGTCGCCGGCAAAGCCTGCAAATTTGTAGTGTATCGCAAGACTCGTCTGTACTTCGTTGTAGCGCTTGCCATAGAACTCACGCTTGATATTACGCGCAGTTTCCGCCTGGATGCTGTAAATCGCTTCGTCGACAATTCCGAGACTCACCTCCGCATTCGCCGCGGGCGAGCCATCTTCGTTGCGCGCCACGATTGTGTATGACGCCACGTCGCGTGGCTTGAATTCTTTCTTATTGGGCACGATGTCAAGCTTCAGCATTTTGTCGCGCGCGGGCACGGCGATGAGTTGGCTCTGGCTGTACATGTCGCTGTCCTTGACGAACGACACATCGAGATAAACATTCGGTTCGTAGCGCTGCTCGATTGGCACATCGATCACGATGCTGCGGCCGGCCGCGTCAATTTCTCGCGCAGTTATGACGTTCGACAGCTCAGTCGTTACCAGCAGGTGGGCTTTGTCGGCCGGCAGCATCGCGAGCACGTGCGCGGTCTCGCCAGCCTTGTAAGATTTTTTGTCGGGTACGAGCTTGATTGATTTCTCGTCATAGTCACGATACTCAAAATCGGACCATTCGCCTTTCTTATCGGGCGCCCAGAACGAGCCGCCGCGATTCACGATCTCTTTACCGTTTTCGCTAAGGATGGCTTTGACGTAAATGCTACCGGGCGAGGGAACAGTGAAATCGTACGCTGCATTGCCCTGGCTGTCTGTGTTTACATCGGCAGAACCCAACTCGCGTTCATGCAGGATGTAATCGTAGTTCTTGTACTTATAGCCGTTGTACTCCTCCTCTTTCTCGACCTTCTCGTATTTCTGTTCGATGAACTTGAGCGTGACTTTCTCGGAAACTGGATGGCCGGCATAGTCAGCAGTCTTTACTTTGATCTTCGCGGTGTCGCCTTGGTAATAGAGATAGCGTTCTGGGTATGCGTCGGCGACTGTTTTGCCGCGCGTGCCGATGAAAGAGGCTTGGCCGTGCATCTCGCGGCGCGAGGCGTCAGTGACCTGCGCTTCGAGTCGATATGAATAGTCCCATTCATCTTTCTCTTCAGGCGCCGGTACTTCGAAATCGACAGCCATCTCGCCGCGTGAATTGAGCGTGCCATCGCCTTCAGTCACCAGATCACTGCCGTAGGAACCGGAGTTTTCTTCGTCGCCACCTTCGTTCTCTGGTCCCGCCGCGTCGTCGAATTCGTCGTTTGATTCGTCGCCCCACCACCAGTGGTAATAACGTTGCTTGTAGATGTAGTAATGCACGTCGGCGTTCGTCACCGGCGCGCCGAAGAAATAATTGGCGTTGACCGTGAACTTCACTTTCTCGCCGACGGCGGCAAACTCTTTCGGACCCTTGACCGTCACTTTGAATTCTGGCTTCTTGTATTCCTGAACCTCGAAGTAACCACTCGATTTCGCGTCGCCAACTGCGGCCGTGATGTTGTAGTTGCCGAGCGGTGCTTCGTCGGCGAGGTCTATCTCTCCGCTGAAACTGCCGCGCGTCGATAGCGGCAATTCCTTCTCGAAAATCTTGCCGTTATTCGGATCTTCGATCGTTACGTCGACGGTCTTGCTGTCGAGCAGTTGATAGCCATTGCGGCCCCATTGCCGCAGGATGCCTTTGAAATAGACTTTCTGTGCCGGGCGATAGATTGGGCGATCGGTATAGATATAGCTGGTGACGTCCTCGCTCGTAAGTGCATCGTCTTCGCCGCCCTCGCCGCTGAAATAGAATGATTCGACGTCGGAGATGACAAAGTTGTCGCGCTCGCGCGCCATGATCAGGTAAGCGCTTTTCTGCGATTCCTCCTGGTCGGTATTTTCTTCTGCACCCTCCTTGGCTGCCGGTTGTTTCACTTCGGTTTTGAAGACACCGCTTTTATCCGTCGTGCCGCTGGCCAGGACCTGTTTGCTTTTGGTGACTTCGATACTGACGCCTTCGTGCGGCGCGCCGGTCTTACGATCGACGACATAAACCAAAACCTGACCGTCCTTCGTCGTCTTTTCGATCATTGTCAGATTGCTGACGATGGCGATCGAATAGGCACGCAGATCGCCATTCACGGCTTCGATCAGATAGACACCCGGTTCCTGTTTTCCGAGCGTGACCATGCGGCCGTCGTATTCATTTTCGAGTGGCGGCAGAGGCTCGCGCCAATCTTTCACCTTCTGATCGGGATTGAGCAAAGGCACGCGCGCATAGTCGGCTATGTTCAGCGGCGTGCGGGTTGGTTCAGTCTCTCTGCGGAACTTTTGATTGAAAGTCTCGCGGTGTTGCTTCAATAAATGCATGCGGACGTAATCTCTGACGGCGGTGAACAGAGAGATCTTCAATCGGTGGGTCCGCTCAAGCAGAGAAATCCGCGCGCCGTAGCCCTGCGAGATTTCTTCCTTCTCTTTCTCGCCCATCTGATGCGGGTCGCCGAGCTGCTTGAAAAACTTGTTCGGGTCCTTGACGCGATATACACGGAAGTCGAGATGGTCGATGTTCTGATAGCTGGCCCAGACGCGCGACGTTTCGCTTGTCGAATAAGTGCGATTCGTCGTCAGCGAGAAATAGGGCTTACTGTTGGCGACAGTCGGCGCGGGCGTCTCTGGCTGTGCGGGTGGCGCAGGTTGGTTCCGCACGGCGCGCGAACGAATCACGTTGAAGCCAAAAGCGGATGCGACGACGATTAAATATGTAGCTGCGGTCAGTAATAGGCTGCGCAGGCGTTGATTAGTTTCAGACACGATCGATTGCCTCCCTGGAGACTTCCCTTGACAACTAAAAATGAAATCATTCAAGAATCTTCAGTCGATAAAACCCAAGAAAATTTCTATTGCTTTCCAGCGGCCGCCAACGCGGATCGGGATGATGTTCGAGCACCGAAAGCTCGACCTTCTTAACCGTCCCCTTGTCTGTCGGCGACGAACCGGTGTGATAGACCACCCAATCTCGCTGTCCATTTGGCGCCACGCGCGGCGAGCCCAGAAAAATCATCACGTGATAAGGAAACTTCTGGACCCAGGGTTGATAGAAGAAGAGCAGATCACCGGCTTCGGCTTGCCGCCGATCTCGACTCACAAAAGTCGCATTGAAATTTTTGAGCGCGCGGCCATCGGCGAATTCGGAGAATCTTCCGTCGCGTAGATCGCTTTCATGAAACGATCCGAAATCAGTGCGAAAGATTTTTTCTCCGAGCGGATTGTGATCGAGATCGAAACCAGCAACATCCGACGCCACAGGGTCGTAGCCCGGGCCCATCTTCTGAAACCAGAGGCGATCGTGACGCCGCAGCGCTTCACGAATTGCAAAGCGCGCCAGTCCGGCACAATCGTGCTGTTCGATCTTCCATTGATCGCTCAACTGATAGAACTGCATTTCAGCGATTGCCGTGAACCACCAACGAAAGTTGTCGCGATCTTGAAATGTGTGCAGTTCGACAGCGTCGGGGATGCCGTCGTTATCTGAGTCGATCAGTTTGCGGTCAGAGAGGAACGATTGGTTGGTTTCTGAGGTGGATGAACTTGATGGACTTGTGTTCTGCTTAGTGCCTCCCGCCTCCTGCTTCCTGCTTCCTGCTGCGGCGGGTACCCCTTCGAAGCCCCGCGCACGCGGCAGCAATCGATTCACGCCCCATCCCACGGCCGCGAGCGAAACGATGAGGATGCTCGCCATCGTCGTCGAGCGCCTCGAAGGGGCACGCATTTGAAAGGGGATTAGCATTGCCACCTACTATGACGCCGTAATTAGTTCATTTTGCACGCGGATGCTATCACGTATCGGTCAGGCCAACCACTTTTATGTTGCGGCACGCTACGCCGCGCCTAAGTGTGGATTCCCTCAGTTATGGTCGCGACAAAATTCGCGAACGCTTGGTTGTGCGCAAAATTTTGATTTTCGATGGCAAGACCAAGTCTTTTCACTTTGCCCGCAGAAAGTTATTGCAAAATCGGGAGGGCTCCGGTTAGATTGAGGCCGTAAGGATTCAAGAGATTAAGGTGCGTGAGTACTCACGCCGCAAGTAGACCAAATCTTCACTGGAGGTAGGAGAAGTGCCGACCGGAACATGTCCCGAATGCGAAGCCGACGTTCATGTCGATACCGACGCGGACAAAGGCGAGATAGTTGATTGTGAAGAGTGTGGAATTCAATTGGAAGTCGTTGGCCTCGATCCCGTCGAATTGGACATTGTCGAAGAAGAAGGCATCGACGAAGATGAGGACGAGGATGAGTTCTGAGAGTGATCAGTAAGCGGTGAGGAAAAAGTAATTCATTTTCCATTTATCATTGCTGTCTAATCGGATCTGAGCTTGCCGATCACCTCATTTGATCTGGATTCCGCTTGCCGGAAAAATGGCAAATGAAAAATATCAAATTATATCGAAAGACAAATGGAAAATGATCACTGCTTTCCTGCCTGATATCCCGGTCGGCTTTGGCGCAGTGTTAGTCCGCCCGGCCCTTCAATTTTAATCGTGTGGAACTTGCCGTCGTTTCTCTTTTCATTCGGCGGATAAAACGATAGCGCGTAGGCGGTGGCAACCTCTTCCGCGATGGCCCGAAACAACGGCCCCAGATCTTTTTCGTTTGCGTAGACACTGCGGCCGCCGGTTTTCTCAACCAAGCCGCTGACGTCGAGCGGCGTCGGCAGCGGCGTCATGTTAGTGGACGCGAGCAGGTGCGTGTATGAAGGCATCGTGACGACGTACACACTGGTGTCGGCGGCATTGGCGCGTTCGATCACTGTGTCCGGCGAAACTACGTCGCCGACCGGAAAGCCGTCGGTGATTACGACGACGGCGCGTTTTACCGATTGATGTGCTCGCGTCAGGGGCGCGTGGCGCGCGAGCATGCGCACGGCGTCGTCAACGGCATCATAAGTATGCGTGGACATTCCATTTGGTTCATGCGCCAGACGCTCGAATGCGCGTTCAAGTTTCTCGCGATCGCCGGTAAAACTCTGAATCGTTTTTACGCGCATGCCAAAGATTAGGACCGCAAAGACTGCCGGATGCTCTGCCAGACGCTTTGAGAACTCGCGCATCGCATCGCTGACCCGGGCGATTTCTTCCGGAGACATACTGCCGGAGAGATCGAGGGCGAAAACAATCGCGACGGGGCGCGGTGCGCCTTCAATCTTCTCGACATTGAAAGACGCAATTGGGCGCTCGATGCCGTCTTCGAATAATTTGAAGTCCTCCTTTTTCAAATTACGCACCAGCCGCCCCTTCGAATCAGTTACCGTGACGTCAAGCGGAACCAGATCCGTATCGACCTTAATGACATCCTGCGGTTCACTCTCACTTGGGAGCGCGCGACGGGGCCGTTGTTTTTGGGCGGCGTCTTGCTGGGCTTGCGCGAGAAAAGGGACCAGAGCGATTAAGAAAAACGCCAGGGCGGGCAAACAAACTTGCCGTAGCCATCGAGATCGGATAAAAGCAGATGACATGATCAGGGCAAATTATACGCTGCTAACAATTGCTCACGCCAAACGCACCGCGGGCAACGGCGCTTGGTGTAATAACCTTCCTACTCTTTGTCAGGAGGGACACGTTCATGGCGACGCATTCCCGTACGTAATAACTTTGGAGTTGAGGAAACAAATGAATTCGAAGAGATTAATCTGCGCATCCGTCTTGGTGCTTCTCGCTGCTTTTCTTTGTCTGGCTCAGGACAAGAATAACGGCGCGATCAAAGGAAAAGTTCGCGTCGAGAGAGGCTCGGCCGGAGGCGTGGCCGTGATTCTGCGGCAGGAAGATCGCGAGATAATGCGCACGACAACTGATAAGAGAGGCGACTTTGTGCTGTCTCACGTCAATCCTGGGATTTATGGTGTGACGCTCCGCAAGCCCGGGCTGGCCGTAGGTTCGATTGAAAAAATTGAAGTAAGAGGCGGGCAGACACGCGCGCTGGGCGATCATCTTTTCCTGAAGATCGATGAAGGATCGATTGCCTTCATAAAGGGCAGCGTCTTCAACGAGGGTGGCAGGATCGTACGCGGCGTGCGCATCGAGCTGTCAAAAATCGTTGACGAGAGTTCTACCCAAAAGCTTGATGCGCGAATTACGGACGAGGATGGCGCGTTTGTTTTCCGACTTCCGCCTGAACCTGCCAAATATCGCGTCACCCTTAAGGCTGAGGGCTCAGCGCCGGTGACACAAGATGTCGCGGTCGAGAGCGCCGCTGTCTATCGCGTCTCGTTGACGTTGAAGTCGAATCCGAAGTGAAATGTCTGACCGGGAAGAGTTTCTAACTGCGAAACAACTCGCCGAAATTCTTCAGGTGAGTGAATCGACAGTCCGTCGTCTGGCTCAAAAGCGCCGCATCCCATCAGTGCGCCTGACGCCCCGCCTTATTCGATTCCATCTCGATGCCGTGCGCGAGGCTTTGGATGTGCCCCGCGTGGCGCGTCCACAGGGGATCCTCACTGACGATGCACAGTTGTCCTTTGAGGATTTGCTTTCGAGTTAATGCTTGAATCCAGCGCCGCAACCAAAACTCGACCGCGTGGCTTAGTAACTAGAAGATAATTCATCCTCACTTTGGCGGTTGACGGCCGCGCAGATCAAATTCATTCCATTTACCATTCTGTTTGATGTAAGCGCGCGGCGGCTTGATCGGAAAACGGCGCGCAAATGCGAGATTGCTTTTCAAGAAACGATCGATCGTTGCGCGATCGCCCGTAGCCACGCGCCAGCCTCCTTCTTCACGCACCAGATACTGCTGCACGACTAACTTACCGTCGGCATCGAAGGGCGGGGCGATATGCGCGTACATCACCGTATCGACGACGGCGAGATTTCCTGAGATGCGCGGCGCGCCGATTTCAATCCGATCGAGTTGATACAGATTTCGCGAACGTTGCAGCGAACTGGCAAAGCGATCGCGCGTGATGCGCGAGCGCGAGGACGACGGTAGCGAATCATAAAGCGCTTCGTACTCGCCGGCTTTCAATTGATTGAAGATGCGTTGGACCGCAGCCCGAACATCAGATTGATCCGAAGGATCGATGGCGAGTCCTGAGCTAGCGAAGCAGAAAAGCAGGAGAAGCAGAATCGGTAATGTCGTCTTAGTTTTCATCTCTTTCTTCATCGACTAAGTCATCCTGTTTATCAATTGCGACGCTGGCGCGCAATTGAGAACGATAGCTTAGAAACCACGTGACGGCGCCGAGCGTGGCAATTACGAAAGCGGCCGACAAATTGCCTCGCCAAAGGAAGACTGCCGCGACTATCAACAAGAGAATTGCCAATATCATCCATATTCGCTCGTTCATGCACTCTTTATTTTACGTCGGCGGCTAGAGTTGTGTTCAGTGTCGCGGGCGGAAAGCACTGTTCATTGTCACATGCCTGAACCCGAACCTTGATTGGCAAGGAAGTAGATACTTTGGCGCCATTTGCCTTCGCGCGCAGCGGCAATTTGATTTGGGTCTCGCCTTCGTAAACGGCTAGGGGTTGGTCTGCAAACTGAAACTTTTCCATTCGCCCCGCAGGGTAGACAGCCTTGTCCACGTTAATTTCTTCGGCATTCTCAGCAGTCACTTCGGTGGGAATCAGATACGAAAAAGTTGCCGGGTTAGCGTTGACGTGGAAACCGGAAGAGATCGAAAGTGTCACGGTCGCGGTGGCCTCCCCACCCGAAGGGATCGTCACCCCGGTGGTGCGCACTTTGACAACTTCGGCTGATGTTGAGACTTGGGTCGGAGGCGAAGATTTCGCAGGAACACCACTATTAACTTGCTGGTGATTACCGCTACATCCATTGAGCGCCACAGCAATGAACAGGCACAAACACGGTAATGACTTGATGAACATTCCTTTCATCCCTCGGCCTGAGCTTATTAATCTCATAGGAGGCTCCGATGACTAGCAGTTTGGGTTTGAACGATCCCCAGACTTACAGCTTGCGTTCTTTAGATACTATTCATTCTTCGGTTGGCTCCTTCTCTTTTCCGTCAGCTCTCTTGATCCCAAACTTCTCCAGCCGATATTGCAACGTGCGAAACGTCAGACCCAGCAGTTTTGCCGCTTTCGTAATATTGTAATCAGTCTGATCCATTGCCTGGAGAATCAAGTTCTTTTCGACTTCTTCGAAGCTGATTCCTTCGGGCGGTAACTTGAAAGCGCCCGGCCCGGTGCCTTTTGTTTCCTGTTGCACTTCCGTAGGCAAATCTTCGGGTGTGATCATGTCGCCTTCGCACAAGAGAATGGCGCGCTCGATGGCCGATTCGAGTTGGCGCACGTTGCCGGGCCAGGCGTAGTCGTGCATCATCCTTCTCGTCTCTGGGGTCAATCCTTTCACCAGGCGCGATGTATTGCGCGTGTGCTTTTTGAGAAAGTAATCAAGCAGCACCGAGATGTCTTCACGACGTTCGCGGAGCGGCGGCACATCGATCGACAGCACGTTTATCCGATAGTAAAGATCGTCGCGAAAGCGGCCATCAGAAACCATCGCCCGCAGGTCACGATTGGTGGCAGCCACTACGCGCACGTCTATGGGAAGCTCAAACGTGCCACCCACGCGGCG
>QHXE01000543.1 GCA_003222835.1 Acidobacteriota bacterium
GCGCAACTGCAACTGGTGCAGGCGGAGTCGGATACTTCGGTTTAAGACGAGCCATAGCAAAAGTCCTGCAAACGCACTAATGCGCTTGCCAGCGACCTTGCTTAATGGTCTTGTGGAGGTTCCCCTACCGGGTAGCGTGCGCCACGGTAAACCTGACCCAGGGTCGATGCTATTTTATCCCTGGCTAAAACGGGTCCACGGGGTTTCGGGCACCGGGGCTGTGACCCGGTGGTATTTGCCCATAATGAAAATGGCTCCCAAACTACAGGAGCGATTGACAAAATTGATATTACCAGAACTGGGGCCAAATGTCAAGCAGCCTTTTTGACGCTTTGACGCTTTTGACGCTGGCATGGCGCAACGCTGGCCGCTTCGCTGCTGACGGTCGTGCCGGTCGTCTAGCGAGAGCACACCCTGGGATCAGGGATTGGACACGACGGTTGATTGCTCGGTAGTGTATCTCCCCATTCACAAGACACGCTAATAATTGGTTCTGCCCCAGACGCAGATTGCGAAAACTATTGATGCTGAGTGTGGACTTGACCTGAACCTTGATGACTCGGCCACGGCGAGAAATTGCAACCAGGTCGCAACTGCCGTGCATGCTGAGATTTTTGAAAACTTGAAATCCTAAACCCATGAGGTGTGACGCGACCCGTAACTCGGATATCGCACCCTTGGTGCCCGTTGACAGTTCACTCATCTGATCCGCCAAACTGCTCGGACTTCTTTCCGGAAATTTTCATAACTGATGTTGAAGGCATCACCGTCAATTAGAGCGAAGGCGTGGCCATCGACTTCCCGGTAATCCAGGTAGCACGAGATGTAGTAAGACCCGGTCGGATGTTGCTTGATAAAATCCCCAACAAATCCCTGCCACGATAGCTTCTCGAACTTTGATAGTAGTTCGTCCGCTTGCTTTTGTGATGTTCCCTCTTCGGAACAATCAAGCATGTCTGCGTCCAGCCCTAGGTGCTTAAACGCGGTGGGTACACAAGTATTGGTTTTAGGTGCAGGAGTTGTGTCGAAGGTGAGGGGGCTACCGTAGCAAAGCGATAGCCTTCCATAACTGTTGAGGGTGTAGAAAATCTCAGGCAGCAGCGGTCAAGGGAACCACAGAAAGAGGATCGACTCCTGGAACGCAAGGCAGCTCATTGGGCGGATGACAGTTTTGCTGGCCTTGGACCGAAGCAGAGCCGCAATCTTTGGCAATGGCTGGGCCTGACACGGTATGAGATCCCCCTTGATAGCCGAGTGACGGATTGGGTGAATGCCAATCTCGCAAACAAGATTCATCCAAAGCGCCTCAACCAACTCAATTATTACGAAACGGTTTTGGATTACATCCAAGCGATTTGTGACAAGGCTGGCGTGTTGCCGTGCGAACTGGATGCCGCTGCTTTTGATTTTGAGGACCTGGGATTAGGAAATGGAACATTTCGGTCAACCACGGACTCGGGCTTTGCCAACCCACACGGGCAAATCACGATTCGCAATACCGGGACGCCGGGCACAGACCACAATCAATACGTGTACCAGGTCGCATGTTCGGGCTGCGGGCACGTCTATGGCGCAAATGGCAGCGACATCTTCGAGCGCAAGTGCCCGAATTGTCAGGGCGGTCGCACGGGCCTTGTGCTGTGAACCACGGAAGATAGGAAAAAGGAATGCCAACCGGATCATCGGCTATCGTTCAAAAGCTCTGGAACTACTGCACTGTTCTCCGCGATGACGGTCTCTCGTATGGGGATTACGTCGAGCAGTTGACATTTCTTCTGTTCTTGAAAATGGCGGACGAGCAGATGAAGCCTCCGTACAGCCGTCCGCGACTCATCCCGAGTAGCTTGGATTGGTCTAGCCTGGAGCGTCTCGACGGAGACGATTTGGAAAGCCACAACCGTCACATCCTTACGGAGCTTGGTAAGCAACCAGGGATGCTCGGCGTGATCTTCCGCAAAGCTCAAAACAAGATTCAGGACCCCGCCAAGTTGAAACGCCTTATCACCGATCTGATTGCCAAAGAGCAGTGGATGACTCTGGAAGTGGATGTAAAGGGCGACGCCTACGAGGGATTGCTAGAGAAAAACGCAGCAGACGTGAAGGGAGGGGCGGGACAGTACTTCACGCCGCGTGCTCTCATCAAGGCAATCGTGGACGTAGTGCGCCCTGCGCCCGGCGAGGCAGTGAACGACCCCGCCTGTGGCACTGGCGGCTTCTTGCTGGCCGCTTACGACTACGAGAGTCATCACTACGAACTGGATAAGACACAGAAACAGACCCTGAGGCATAAAGCGCTGTCCGGTACCGCCCTTGTCGCAGGCGTAGCGCGATTGTGCGTGATGAATCTGTTCCTTCATGGTATCGGTGGCGAAGACTCACCCATACGCGACGGGATAGACGCACTCGCCCAAGCCCCTTCGACTTATTACGAAGTCGTTCTGACGAATCCGCCCTTCGGCAAGAAATCCAGTATCACCGTCGTCAGCGAAGAAGGAGAGGAGACAAAAGAAGCTCTTACGTATTATCGCGACGACTTCTGGGCCACGACGAGCAACAAACAGCTCAACTTTTTGCAGCATGTGAAGTCGCTGCTGAAAATCCATGGCCGGGCCGCAATTGTCGTGCCCGATAACGTGCTATTTGAGGTGGGCGCTGGGGAAACCGTCCGCCGGAAGCTCCTACATGAATGCGATGTGCACACCCTTCTGAGATTGCCGACCGGAATCTTCTACGCGCAGGGTGTGAAAGCGAACGTTCTCTTCTTTGACCGGAAGCCAGCCAGCGAAACTCCGTGGACAAAGAAGCTCTGGATTTACGACTTTCGGACCAACCAGCACTTCACGCTGAAAACGAATCCCCTCAAACGCTCGGACCTGGATGATTTCGTTGCCTGTTATCACGCCGAAAATCGCCATGTGCGGAAGGAAACCGAACGATTCAAGTGCTTCGCCTACGATGAGCTTCTCAAGCGCGATAAGGTGAACCTGGACATCTTCTGGCTGAAAGACGAGAGCCTAGAGGACTCTGCAAACCTGCCTGATCCAGACGTGATCGCCGCCGAAATCGCCGAGGACTTGCAGGCGGCCCTTGACCAATTTTCCCAGATCGCTGCCGACCTAAAGAGATGATTGTGGACAAGCTTGTTCCCGCCGCCTGCTCTGCTCGATTTGCTGCCAAAGTAGCGGTGAGATACGTTCGCGGGTAGGGCTCCTGGTGAATTTCTACCTCAACTCGCTGTTTTGTTTCATTCCCGTTGGATTCCCACCCAACAACTTGCAAGCGACTAAACCCGCGAAGGACGGCTTCGTATAGTGATTCTGCGTAAACCTCAACGCTGTGTTCGGTATTGTGGCAATCCTTCAAACGGACAATGCACTTGCTGATCGACATGATGTGTCTCGGAAGTTGAGATTAATAGGTAGGAGAATCGGGAGAAACCAGCTTACTTTTTCTTGTCCCACAAGTCCATGAACAGCTTGACCGTCGCACAGTGGGAAACCGTCTTTTTTTTTAGGGTCATGGGGCCTTACTGTAGGCTTTCCAGGGCAAATAGCACGAATCGAAGGGCGGCGGCTCACAGCCAGGATTGGGTGGGTACCATCTTAAGTACTCTCCGTACACTCTCCATGAGCCCGGGTTTCGGTCCAGCTTTCGCCAGGCCGGACACATCTGTTTGTACAGAGATTCGGACAGCCCCCGCCTAAAATCGGTCCCGGCGATTCTTTGCTTCAGCACTGCGTTCTCAGCCAAGAACGCGTTGAGCGTTCGACTGATGTTTGCGTTGAAGGAAAGGCGACCGCGTCCATTTTCAATGATTGTCCAAGGAATCATAAAAGCGTGCAGCTGTGAGGATTCCAAAAGGATCACCCGACCGCGAGCGCGCTCGTAAATCTCCACATGCGTCCACGGAAAATCATCCGTCCAGGACGATTCAAAGTACGCGCCGACTGCTTTTCCGATTGCGCTGGCGTTTCGAAAACGGCTAATGAACAACTCTCGTTGTGACGGGGCAATGCATCTCGTTCGGCCGTTGAAGTACTCGCCGAACGCGGGCTCGGCATTTTGATCCAGCCAAGTCTGCGTAATGCCGAGGTTGGAGAAGGATACGGACCCCTCGGTGCGGGCATCCAGGGCAGCTAGGAACGCCGTCACCTGCTCGTCGGGAATTCCCCTATTCTCAGCGTCCAGGTTCTGGGCGACATATTTCCCATTCTTTCTATCCACGCGAACCCATGTTGTTGTTTTGGGATCACCGTATCCCATCCATGACTGAGTGGTGTGAATTACGATCAGAGTTGGCGCTTTGGTGCAAGCGCTAAGAAAGATGCAGAGCAGCCACACCCACGCCTTAGCGAACATGCGCGGATAATACCATGCGTGCCAGGAGGGATTTCTAGTCTAGTCTAGCGCCGTTCGTTCCACAGTTGCCAGAGAGATTTCACGGTTTGGTGGTGCGCGCCCGCATTAGCGGTTGTTGCGTCTTGTCCCCGGTGCGTACGTTGAATCGGTT
>QHXE01000544.1 GCA_003222835.1 Acidobacteriota bacterium
GCGCTTCTTTGCGAACAGCGAACAGAGCAAGAGTCCGGAGGCCAGCGGTTACAAAGGTTTCTATTATCACTTCCTCGACATGAAGACGGGACGACGGACGTGGGACAGCGAACTGTCAACAGTTGACTCCGCCTTTCTCATCGCCGGCATGCTCGCCGCCGCCGTCTATTTCGATCGTGACTCTCAGAAAGAAGCAGAGATTCGCACCCTCGCTGATGAGTTGTACCGCCGCGTCGATTGGCATTGGGCGACGAACAGAGCTGAGAGTCTCACGCACGGTTGGAAGCCGCAGCCGGGTTTTCTCCGTTATCGCTGGAAACGATACGACGAATCGCTCTTGCTCTATGTCCTTGGCCTGGGCTCACCAACCTTCCCGCTTCCGCCGGAGAGTTATCACGCGCGCGCATCGCAGTATAAGTGGAAGAAAATCTACGGCTACGAGTATTTGTTCGCCGGCCCGCTCTTTACCCATCAGTTCTCTCATATCTGGCTTGACCTGCGGGAGATTCAGGATGAATTCATGCGCAAACATGGTATCGACTATTTCGAAAACAGCCGCCGCGCCACTTATGTGCAGCGAGAGTACGCCCGGCGCAATCCGAAAGAGTGGGAAGGTTATAACGAAGTCTGTTGGGGACTCACCGCGTGCGAAGGTCCCGGCCCAAAGATTCTGCGGATCAAAGGGAAGGAGCGAAAGTTTTTCGATTATGTAGCGCGCGGCGCGCCTTATGGACCCGACGACGGTACCGTCGCGCCGTGGGCCGTCGTGGCTTCATTGCCTTTCGCGCCCGAAATCGTGCTGCCCACGTTGGAGCATTTCAAAAAAACCGAAGTTGGCAAACACCGTTACGGTTTAGAAGCGACCTTCAATACGACCTTTCCCGCCGAGGACTGTCCAACGTGCGGCTGGCTCTCGCCCTGGCACTACGGTATCAATCAAGGTCCGATCGTGCTGATGATCGAAAATCATCGTAATGGATTCTTGTGGAACCTAATGCGCACATGTCCCTACATTGTCAATGGTCTCCGCCGCGCTGGATTCAAAGGAGGATGGTTGTAGAGAGAGACCCAACTAAAACCCGCTCCTTGCTAAATGGAGTCGGATGATTGTCGCTCAAGATGTTCCAGAAAATCTGTTGGATTCAGGATCTTCAACCATCCATAACGCTTCTGAAGCTCTCGACTGGCAGCCTGCGGAGTTGCGACCCTGCATTCACGCGAAAAGCGCTTGTGATAAACTTTTGCGGGTGCCGAACAGAACGCCGGCGCACACATGCGATGACCGATATTCACAAGGACAAAGAGGCGGTCGGTGAAGTTGAGACGGCGATGCTTGATGCCGATTTATTCCTCAAGTACGGCTCGCCTGAGCGCGCGATGAAACGTCTGAAGACTGCGCTGGAACGGATCCCGCGATCGATTCCGCTGCGTGAAAAGATGCGCGAAGTCGCGGCCTCGCACAAGCATCCCGAAGAAGCGGCTCGTCATTGCCTGGCGTTGGCGAGTCTCTATATCGAGCGCGACAATCTCGACGCTGCGCACGATCGTCTGCTGGAAGCGAAACAACTCGACAATCGCATCTCAATCGGCGCCGGGCTGGAAGCGATCAGGCGAGCACGCCACCCTGAATTGCAGGCGCATCAGGCTACGAAAACCGTGCACAGACGTGAGAAATCCGCGGTCACTTTCGCCGGCGACTTATCGGCGATCAGCGTGTTCGACGCGATTCAGGCAATCGAGAATTCGCGTCTGACGGGCGTCTTAGCGCTGACCAACGATGCGCAAGCGGGCCACGTGCTTTTTAATGACGGACAGATTGTCGACGCGAAATGCGGAAAGCTCAAAGACCACGAGGCGTTCCGGCAGATTGTAGAAATCACGGGCGGTGTTTTTGATTTTCAGAAGTCAGCCCAATCGTTTCCGGTTACGATCGAAGCGCCGAGTAATACGAATTTGATTCTGGATAGTCTCAGGCAGGTCGATGAGGAAAAGGCGTGAGTTCGCACATACATGTCTTCCCAGATCTCGCCCCCCTCATGAAGATCAAGACTCTACCGACTAGTCCACGAACACTCGAGCCTCCAGCGCCTCAGCGCGTTCAATCGCCGAGCGCAGGCGCAGGAACTGCGCGTAGTTGCGACTGCGCGCGTGCAGACGACTTGCTTCAGATTCGCTGAGGTCGTTGCGCAGAACAAGGTCGAGAAAATCGTAATAATCGGCGTTCGCGGAAACGGGAAACTCACGCGTGTACGTGGTCAGCTCCGCATCATCCGAGCGAAAGCCAGCCAACATGTCGAATATGTTGTCGGTTGTCAGATGCGCTCCCTTGCGCGTCAGCCTGATGGGAATTCGCAATTCGTAGAAACGCAGGCCCTCAGCAGTCGTTACCCGTCGCAGTTCTTTGGTCGCTTCACCGTCAAACGGCGACTCGGGATCGACGAGGATGTGAAGCAACCGCGGCTGGTCTTCGTGATCGAAAGTATCCAGGAAAAGTTGAACTCTATCGGCTAAAAATTTTTCAAAGTGCACATCGATCGGATAATTGATGCGGCCCAGACATCCAACCGCTTCGCCTTCACCGGCAATCTCCAAAGGCAGACAAGCCGGGCAATCCGCACAGACCACGGTTTCTCTTTGCAGCGATTCGATCTCGTCGCCGCTGTCTTCGATCCACTTCAGTTTATCAGCGCTCGGCGCGTTCTGATCTCCGGTAGTCAAAATCGTGTGCAGGTTGCCGAGCCGGCCCCACTCGCGCAGGTGTTGCTCAGAGTATCGCGCGCGCAGCACGCAAGGATGATCGATGGCGAATTCCAGAGACATCTTCAGTGAGTGACCAGCACGCGGCGCAAAATAAAGTTCTTCAGCTATTTCTTGAGCAGCTCAATGCCGCCGTGCGCGACGGCCAGCATGATGCAATCCTGGCCGTCGAGGGCGACCGGCGCATGGGCAGAGCCTGCCTCGTTCAGGATATATTCACCGGCGCGGCGCTCGCCCTGCTGGTCACGATATCCACCTTGCAGAATGAAAACTTCTTCCGGACCAACATGCCGGTGCGCGGGATAACCACAACCGGGCTGCATGCGAATCAGGACGGTCGCATCGTGGCTCTGTTCGTCGCGGCGCAGCACGTTCACAAAGATTCCTTGGTAACGAGCGGGGCGCCAATCAATCGAGTTGAGATCGTACATGAAAATGAACCGCAAAAACCTTAATCAAAAATCCGCTTTGTCTCTTATGCGGGCGGGACACTCCCAGTAGGATTGTGATTGATAATCTCAACGATGGCGGAAAATGACACTTTTACAACTTCGCCATCGGCCCGCTCAACCTTCACCGTGGGCGTCGACAGCGGTCGGGTGGTCTTCATGCTGCGGATGACACCGCGCACCCGATGACCATCGCGGGTGACAATCTCGATGTTTCCCTTGCCGTAAAGCGGCTGGAGCGCTGCCAATGCTTTGGTAACTTCCATGCAGATAGCCTCTGATAGCGATTAATGTTATGTGAATATACTTGGTTAGCCGATAATCGTAAACTGTAAGAGCCGCCGTGACCCAGACGGTACAGTTCTGTTACAAGGAATCTGAACACCGCGTAGCGATGAAATGTTTATAGAATGCCAGTCATAAATTCACTGAGGAAGCTCCTTCAGGAGCGCAACCGACCCTCTCTTTCGCCCATAAATGGGCTCTGCGAGATCGATGGGGTCACAGGTTCTATAGATATTACATCCCTACGGGATTTGCTCGACAAACTCCTTCCAGCATTTACTCGCAACCATTCGCATTCAATCGGCGTATAATCCTTGGTCGAATCGTTCTTTCGTCTAGCAATTTCCAGCGAGTGTTCATCATGCAGCCTCAGCAAAGTTTTAGCGGCAGCACCGGAGCCGATCCAAGCGCAATCGTCTGCTCGCAGTGTGGCTCACCGATGCCGAAAGAAATGCGCTTCTGTCGCTCGTGCGGCAACCGGCTGGGCGAAGGCCCGGCGGAGTACACCGAGACGGTGCGTTTCCGAAATGCCGCCACCGCGAACGCACAATTCAATCCTGCCTACATCCCGCCGGCCGCAGCTCCGATTGCTCCGCCATCACCGCGTGATTTTACTCGATGCCGGCGCCGCGGTCTTCTTCGCCAGCGGTGGGGCAATGAGTATCCTTAAAGGCCCGCACCGTGGGCGAGCGACGACTCCGATATTTTTGGATCGTTCTATTTTCGGCGTGGATGGATTCAAAACTACTGAGGGCGGAGTAACATTCGAGGACGTCGAGCCTCCGGGCGCGCCTGCGGACAAGGCGGGTCTGGTGGGCGGCGATATCATCACCACCTTTGACGGTCGTGCGGTGAGAAAAGAAAGCGAGTTGATGGATCTAATTCGGCAGACACCGACTGGCAAACCGGTCGAAGTGATTTACCTCCGCGATGGCGAGATCAAAAAGACGCAACTCACCACGATTTCGAGCCAGGAAAGCAATCAACTGGAACGCGCCTATGGCAACCGCGCTGAAGGACAGGGCATATTCGGATACAACAATGGCGATTCCAAGCGCGTCTTTGTTCCAACCAGCAAAATCTTTGGCGTGCGCTTGGACAGAGTCGATCAGAATGGTCCTGCCGACCTGGCGGGAATCAAGAAGGGCGATATTGTAATCGAGTTCGACAAGACGCCGATTCGGACTTCGGATGAACTGCTCTCGCGGATCCCAGTGAAGCTAGGCAAGCGATGATGGCGGCACAGAGTTTTAAGTCTGTGCGGCGTGTTCCCTCATACGATTTTCCATCTCACGCCGCGCTTCTTCCCTTTCCTCTTCGGTTTCATCAGGCTCGAAAGCTTCAAACAGTGCGTAAGGTTGTTCGGCTAACAGCCGCAATTCCCAGGCTTCGCGACCTTGGTGAGAGGGCCGAGCAAACCAAAGCGCATCGAATTCCGCATCGACAAATCTCGCTTCTTTCAAAAGTTCGCGCGCTTGATGGTTGATTTCTGCGCGCGTCGCCGGGCGCAATAGGACGCGCCTCAACCGCCAGCCGTGTTTTTGATAAGTGGCGATGATTTCCTTGATAAGCCCCAGCGTTTTCATTGCGGCCACAGTATATCGTTAGCGTGATTAGAAACGCAGAGTACGTGAACCCAGGAGACGGAATGATGAAGTTATTTTGGTGTGCTAGTCTAATGGTCGCCTTACTTGTTGGCGCTGACGGAGCATCATCCGGTCAACCAAGTACAAAGCCCGCTCAACTTGAAGCGCAAGTTGATGCCTACCTAAGACCTTACCTGGACCTCGGCGGCTTCAACGGATCCATCTTAATCGCCAAAGGCGGTCGGGTGCTGCTGAGCAAAGGTTACGGAATGGCGAATTATGAATTGAACGTTCCCAACGCGCCGCAGACGAAATTTCATCTCGGGTCGGTCTCTAAAACGTTTACAGCCGCGGCAATTATGCTCCTGCAAGAGCAGGGTAAGTTAAGCGTCCGCGATCCCTTGACCAAATACATCCCGGATTATCCAAATGGAGAAAAGATTACCATTCATCATCTGCTGACGAATACGTCGGGCATTCCCAATGTTAACAACTTTGCTGAATACGCAACTCAGTCAAAGTTTCCACACACGCCGACTGATCTGATCGCAATGTTCAAGCAGAGGCCACTGGATTTTGAGCCGGGCTCGCGTGGATACATCGAAAGTAACTCGAACTATAACTTACTTGCCTACATCATCGAGAAGATATCGGGACAAAACTACGGCGACTTTTTGAGACAGCAAATCTTTGATCCGCTCGGCCTGCGTGACACGGGCCATGACGGCAACGCGAACGCGCTCATAAGGAATAAAGCGAACGGCTATCTGCCAGCGGGTCTGACTGATTTGGAGAATGCGCCTTACCTTGATTGGTCGGTCAAGACGGGGAACGGTTCAATCTATTCAACTGTGGAAGACTTGTATCGATGGGATCGGGCTCTTTACACTGAGCGAACTCTAAAGCAGAGTTCATTGGCCACGATGTTCAAAGAAGAATATGGCTGGTTCGGCGGAAAGCGACTGAATCGAAACGTCGTGAGAATGAACGGTCGCAGCCCGGGCTTCAACTCGGATATGCAAAGATACGTTGACGATGATGTGTGCATCATCGTGCTCGCCAACAACTATGTGCCCACCGCCAGCGTGGTCGCCAACGATTTGGCGAAGATGGTTTTTGGTGAATCGTATGAAACTCAGAAGCTGGTGAAGCCGCCGCGGATCGATCCGAAGATATTTGACGCCTACGTGGGAAGTTATCAATTCGGTCCAGATTTCTTTGTTCCGAATGGTATCTACAAAATTGAAAGCAAGGGCGATCAACTCCTGATGGTGGCCCCGGGCGCAGATGCAACGCTGGTACCCCAGACAGATACTGCTTTTTTTGATCGGCCATTCTGGTCAATCATCGTTTTCGTAAAGGATAATGACGGCAAGGTAACCCATTTCCTTTGGCGGTATGGCGGCCGCGATTACCACGCGCAGCGATTAGCGTTTGCATCTAGGCAGTAACTCTGCGGTGTTTCGCGCGTCGATCCTCGAGAACCTCGATACTTTCTCTCACGCGTGTGTAAATACCATCGGCATCAAGTCCGTACTTCGCAAGCAGGAGTTTGGGATCGCCGTGAGTCACGATCCGATCCGGAATGCCCATTCGCACCACGCGCACTCTGTCTTGCAAACCGTTCTCTTCCAGCAATTCGATGACGGCCGAACCGAAGCCACCGGCGAGATAGGCTTCCTCCACGGTCACGATCATGCGCTTGGTGCGAGCGAGCGCCAGCAACAAAGCGCTGTCCAAAGGCTTCGCGAAGCGAGCGTTGACCACGGTCGATTCGATTCCATCCTTCGCCAGATTCTCAGCGGCATGCAATGACGGATGAACCATTGAGCCGTAAGCGACCATTGCAATTTCGCCGCCATCGCGCAGCAGTTCAGCTTTGCCAATCTCCAGGAGTTCAGGATTCCGATCAAGCACGGCCCCTATGCCATTGCCCCGCGGGTAACGCATCGCGGCGGGCCCGACGTGCTCGACCATCGTAAACATCATGTCGCGCATCTCGGCTTCATCTTTGGGCGCCATCAAAATCATGTTCGGCACGCCGCGCAGGTAAGCAATATCCAGCAATCCATGATGCGTCGGGCCGTCACCTCCGGCAATTCCCCCGCGGTCCAGGCAGAACTTGACGTTCAGGTTCTGAATGCAGACATCGTGCACCAGCTGATCGAACGCGCGTTGGAGAAAGGTCGAGTAAATCGCACAGACCGGCTTCAAGCCTTCAACGGACAATCCCGCCGCGAAGGTCACGCAGTGCTGTTCGGCGATGCCGACGTCGAAAGATCGTTCGGGAAACTTTTCGAGCGCCGTGCAAACGCCAGTACCGTCAGGCATCGCGGCGGTCAGGGCCACGATCTTCTCATCCTTCTCCATCAACTCGCAGAGCGTGTTACCGAAAACTTGCGTATACGTCGGCGCCTTCGCCGGTGACTTAATCGGCTTGCCGCTTTTCAGATCAAACGGACCCGTCGCATGCCATTTGTAGTAATCGCTTTCCGCGGCGGGGTGGCCTTTGCCTTTGGTGGTGAGCGCATGGACGATGACCGGACCATCCTTGATTTGCTGCGCTTCGTGAAAGGCCCTCACCAAAGAGCGCACGTTGTGGCCGTCGACATAGCCTATGTATTTAAATCCAAGTTCGTTGACGAGCGCACCCGGCAGAACCGCCGCGGCAATAGCATCCTTCATCGCTTTAGCCGCGTGATGGAGACGTTCGCCCACAGATGGAATCGAAAGGAGTGTCTCCTCGACCTCGTCTTTGAAGCGCTGCCGGCGCGATCGACATCTCGTTGTCATTTAATACGACAATCAGACGAGTCTTCAGATGTCCGGCCTGGTTAACTGCCTCCATTGCCATGCCGCCAGCCAACGAGGCATCGCCAATCAGAGCGACGACGTGGTAATCCTCGCCCTTACGATCGCGTGCAATGGCCATGCCCAGTGCCGCGGAAAGGGAGGTCGAAGCATGGCCCGCGCCAAACGTGTCGTATTCAGATTCATCACGCCGCAGAAAACCACTAATGCCGCCGTACTGTTTGATCGACGGCAACAAATCGCGACGTCCCGTAAGAATCTTATGCGCGTAGGCTTGATGGCCTACGTCCCAAACCAAGCGGTCGTGCGGCGTATCGAACGCGTAATGAAGCGCGACTGCCAATTCGATGGCGCCGAGCGAAGCTCCCGTATGCCCACCCACACGGGACATCGTTTCCAGAATATATTGCCTGATCTCGTCGGCGACCTGCGGTAGCTGATCGGGGCGCAGACGACGCAGGTCAAAAGGCGAATTGATTTGCTGAAGAATTTCCATCGCGGCGCAATTGTAAACTGCCAGTCGGGCTTTTGCTATCTCACAAAGTGCTCACATTTATTGGACTTCACTGGGCCACGTCTAAACTGACGTGGCTTTGCATTGCAAAGTCATTTGTACCGCAGAACCCAGGTCTTAGTCAAGGCTTATTTCAAACCATTCCGACGCTTCCTGCGTCTAAGTCCCTGAAACGCTGATTGGTCTCCCTGAAACCAAGCCTTTTTCCGAAAATTAAGGAGTAAATTTCAGAATGCTTACACGAATTAAACTTTTCAGTGCAGGTTTAGCGCTGGTCCTTTTTGTCTTTGTCAGCGCCACCTGTCTTGCTCAACAGCCCCAGAATCAGACCCAAAACCAATCGCCCGGCGCGGGCGGAGCGCCTCCGTTCGGACGTGGCGGTCCAGGCAGACACGGGCACGGCCCGGGCGGTGCAGGAGGTCCCGGAATGTTAGGCGCATTGCGCGAACTCAACCTGACCGACGATCAGAAGCAGCAGATTCATAAGATCATCGAGGCGAATCTCGAGAGCACCAAGACTCAGCACGGGGAATTGCGGCAACTGATGCAGAAGCGATTCCAGGGAACGCTCACGGCAGACGAAGAAGCTCGGGCCAAGGCTCTTCGCGAACAGATGGAAACATCAGGGAAGGACACCGAGTCGAAGGTCGCGGCAATACTCACCCCAGAGCAAAAAGCAAAGCTCGAAGAGCTGAAGAAGGAACGTAAGGCGAATCACGATAGATTTGGCGGTCGCGGGGGATTTCGCAAGGAACCGGGCCAACGTAATCAATCGACACCGCCGCCCGCCACTCCGCCGGTTGAGCCATAAGGGAAATTCGGCACACCAGTAGCTATCTCTAAGGACCTTGCGCCGCCGACGAAATCAAAACTTGGCGGCGCTTTCCTTGATTCCAAATTAGATCGCCGAGGAAATCGCTACGAGTTTGTTTCCGCAGGCGCACGCGTCAGCTTCAGGAAGGTTGTCTTTGAGCACGACGAAGACTTCCCATTCGTTTCCGTCCGGATCGCGTACCCAAGTCTTGTCCTGAATCGCGTAACAACAGTTGGTCTGCATCTCGTCTCGAGTCAGTAGACCAGCGTCGCTCAATTTCTGCTTCATCGCCAGCACATCGTCTGTCGATGCGACCTGAATGCCAAGATGCGAAAGCGCGCCGCGACTGGTAATGGGCGCTTCATTCAGAGCCAGGTTCAGCGGCGGATTTTGCACGTCAAACTTCGCATAACCCGTTCTTACCTTACTTGGCTCGATGCCGAGCAGCTTGCGATAGAACCCGATGCTTTGCTCGACGTTTCGCACGTTCAGTGACAGGTGGGCCTTCAGTGCCTTGACGGCAGCAGATTCATTCGCGGCCATCGTGTTTAGCTTGCTTTCCATTTGAATCCTCCCTTAGAATCATATTCGTCTAAGCGAATGCGACTTCGATGTTAGGCGAATCACACATATCTGTCAAGGCGAATGTGACTAGCTCCCCGGTTATCGGGCAAATGAGTCGGGCCGATTGGGAACAGGTAAGGTCGATCTACGTTGAGGGCATCGCCACGGGCAATGCCACGTTCGAGACGGAGGCGCCGTCGTGGGAAGCGTGGAACTCGTCGCATCATCCGTTCGGACGTTTGGTCGTGCGCTTCGGCAATCGTGTCATCGGTTGGGCCGCCTTGAGTCCGGTTTCGCAGCGCTGCGTCTACGGTGGAGTCGCGGAAGTGAGCGTTTATGTTTCGCAGAATCATCGCCATTCAGGCATCGGGCGCCAGTTGTTGGAAGCTCTGATAAGCGAATCTGAACGAAACGGCATCTGGACCCTACAAGCTGGAATGTTTCCCGAGAATGCGGGCAGCCTCGCACTGCATCTAGGGAGCGGTTTTCGCGAAGTTGGACGACGCGAGCGGATTGGCGGGTTGAATGGAGTGTGGCGCGACACGATTCTTTTGGAGCGTCGCAGCTCGCTCGTCGGAATTGAATAAACCATGACCAAGAAGAAGTATGACTTTGAAACTCTTTTCAAAGCGCTGGCCGACCGCACCCGGCTGCGACTAATTAGTCTGATGGGTGATTCAGAAGTCTGCGTCTGTTTTTTCGTCGCTATTCTGAAAACCAGTCAGCCGAAGATTTCGCGTCACCTCGCGTATCTGCGACGCGC
>QHXE01000545.1 GCA_003222835.1 Acidobacteriota bacterium
ACCTTCCGGGAAGTGTTGGCCGAGGGCACCGTGGTGTGTGGATCAGTCGCGTCACCCTTTGGCGCTTGTTGAGCGAACCGATCCGATTGCGCTCGTAGAAGCACACCGACTACGTTCCAAGCTGGAGGAATATTACTAACCGTGTCCTGGAGGTAGACTGCCATGAAGAGAAAGCCAACCGACCAAACGGAGCGTGAAGAGTTGTCCATTACGAGCAAGAAGGGCCGTCGGCTAGCAACTAACGCTGATCAACCAAGGGATCCCGAGGATCCCAGCCGACGCTCCTTCCTGGGCAAAGTTGGCGGCGTGGCAGCTGTGGCTATAGCAGCCGGCTCCATTCCACTTGAACCCCTGGTCGGCGGAAGGCACTCGGTCGCTGAGGCGTCGGTGGTGAGCTATGACTCTACGGCTCGCCAGGCTGCCAACTTCGATTACCGCACGAGCACGGCCCAAGCCGAGGACATCAACGTTGGGGTTCGACCGGACAATGGCGATGCGAGGACCTTCGCGGATTTCAGTGGCAACTACAGTAAAGCCCTGGTACACGACGCCCTCGGCGTGCCGAACCGTACCTCCTGGCTCAGCCTAAGAAATGCTCTTACGAGCGGGAGGTTCATAGACTTCGAAAGCATGATTGTTGGGACCCCCGGCGGAGGGCCCAACTCGAGGGAGAATGGCCCACAGGTTTCACTTGCATTCGACTTGGAAGGCCGCGACTCACATGCCACTGTCGAACCACCATCGCCGAGCGTCGCCAGCGCGCAGACGGCGGCCGAGCAAGTCGAGCACTACTGGGCGGCTCTCCTGCGCGACGTGCCCTTCAGCGACTACCCGAACAACGGGACAGTTGTTCAGGCCGTGCTGGACATGAACAGGCTGTCATTCCTCCAAAGCATCGCAAATAACGAGTACCCGTTCCCGGTCACACCGCAGAATCTGTTCCGCGGGCAGGTCTTCGTGGGAGACGGCAACGTCCAAGGACCGTACGTCTCCCAGTTCATGAGACGTTCCTTCCCGTAGGTGGCGGCGGGAGCGACTTTATGACCTCGGTCAGTGAGTACCAGTTGGTCCAAAACGGCGGCGACTCGGGTCGCCGATTGGCCTTTGACAACCAATTTCGGTCCATCCGTGACGGTCGAGACCTCGCCGCGTATACCCACGCGGACGTGCTCTACCAGGCGTATTTCGTCGCCTTCCTCTTGCTCACGCAAATGGGCACACCACTGAACCCAGGTAATCCCTATATTGGCTCGAGGACGGAAAAAGCTTTCGCCACCCTCGGCGGGCCGGACGCCGCGAGCATGCTCGCGGAAGTGGCCACTCGAGCGCTGAAAGCCGCCTGGTTCTACAAGTGGATCGTTAACCTGCGGATGCGGCCGGAGGAATATGGGGCCCTGGTGCAAGCGCGCCTTACCAACATTATACCAGCTCCCCAAGCTTCATCGGCGCTGCACCCAGACGTCCTGATTTCAGCCGTGCTTCCCATCATCCACTCGACCTATGGCAGCTTCTTGCTACCCCAGGCATTCCCCGAGGGTTCGCCGACGCACCCGTGCGACCCCACGGGCCACGGAGCGGTCGGCGGCGCGTGCATCACGGTGCTGAAATTCTTCTTTGACGGCAGCCAGAACATCCGGCAGCTGCTCGCACGCATTGGACGGGACGTATGCGAGCCCAGACAGGATGGCAGCTTGCTCGACGTCTACACGGGCGCGGACCGCGACAGTCTGACTGTTAACGGAGAACTGAACAAGCTGGCGTTCAACATCTCGTTTGGTCACGGGATCCACGCCGGCATTCACTTCCGCAGTTCAACCCTGAACTCGATTCTGCTGGGCGAGCAGGTTGCTCTCAGCGTCCTGCAGGACCGGGCCAAGTCTTACAACGAGCCGTTCACGATCAGGATCACGAAACTCGACGGGACGACTGCCAGCATCACCAACTAGTTCAGCTGACCGGTGGTCGGGTCGACACTCGTCGCAGACTACTGCTTGAGAACGTGGCTCTTCGCCAGCAGATCGCAGTGCTGAAGCGAAGGAAACTGCGAACAGAACACTCCGAGAACAGGGTCAAACAGGGCCTCCTAGGCACCACATCTCGTTAAAGCAGTCCCCATCCCAATTCTCGGTGCACTTTCGGTGCAATTGAGAAGGGGAAAGAACAGAAAGAATCGTACCTAAGCGACACCACGGAAACGGTCGATCCAGATAGTTCGGGACCAGGGGGTCGGAGGTTCAAATCCTCTCGCCGGCTTTCGGACGCTTGCTCCCGGAGGGGGCCGTTTTCCATATTGAACCTCAGCAACGCGGAAAATCTCATACCGGGATGTTCGGGACAACTTCGGGACACGAAAATTTCGCTGATTTTCCGTGTTAGCGACACCAGCAAAAGCACTTAGTGTTTTCCCCTCTCTGCTTTGCAAGCAGCGTGAACTCCCAAACTAAATGGCTTCGTTGGTGTCGCTTACGCCCCGAAAGCCGCTCAACTCCCACTTCTCAAATGTCCCGAAGTTGTCCCGAAGAGGGCGCGGGCAAGCTGTTCGTTTCGACGCTGCGCGACAATTGGTCAGTCCTCGATTCTGCTACAAGAGAGACTGACTATGAAAACGCTCACCCTCCTGATCGGTTATGCGGCAGTGGCCGTTGGTACGACGTTCATGCTGCCGCAGATTCTGAAATCCTGGAAGACCAAGAGGGTGGACGACCTCTCGCTAGCGTCGGTCACTCTTTATTTTGCAAACAGCATATTGTGGTTGACATAGGTCTTGATCGCCGCATTGCCAGTCGCCGTAGCGAACGCGCTTGCCCTTGTGATCAGCATCTGTCAAGTTTTTCTAAAATTAAAATACAGGGTGAAGCCCACTCCGGCAGCACAAATCGAACATGCGGCAGAGCATGGGTGTCCGATCTTGAACGCGCACGGGCCTTCTACGAACGATCGTTTAGAGCAACGAGCGGAGTGAGATACTCGAACAGGACTAAATGGTGATAGGCCGAATCCTTTTGGATGCTGGTGGAAATTATTATCTAGAATGACCGAATCGGAGTTCCGAGACGCATTCCATTCTCATAAAGATGTTGTGTATCGGTTTGCGTACCGCATGACAGCATCAAGTTCGACTGCTGAAGACATCGTACAAGAATGCTTCTCAGGATGTGGCCGCCGTCCTTCCTCAACAGGCTGACTTGCTTGAGCAGACGATCGCTCGAATCCGGCTGAGCCACGGAAAAGGATTGAGCGTGCAGAGTCGACTTCCGTCTGATCTATTGCTGCCTGTCATATGCCATCATTTGGCTGATAAAAATGGACGCATCGAGATACATCTCATCAGAATTACCTTGTGAAGGAGAGGGATCGCTATAAATATCGCCGGATCTTACTCCATGTTCACGACGTATCGCAGCCAGCACTTGGCCAGTCTGTCCGTCAAACAAATACTGTTGAAAATATTCGTCCCCCTTGCCGAGGTTGGCCTTCCAGACAGTCAGCCGAACGTAACAGCGATTCGTTTTCGGCTCGTAGTGCGACAGTTGTTCTTTCTTCAGCTCATCGCCGATAACTGTGTTCTTCATGATCTTCTCGCCGAGCTCAGCGCATTTCGATCTCAAATTAAAGACCTCAGTAGCAGTCGGGCTGCGAAATGAGGGCACATTTACATTTACGGCTGGAATGGGTGACGACGACTTTTGACAGCCAAAGAAGAAGAGAAGCGCTGAAAGGGCTACCAATTTCATACGCCGCAATTCTAGCATCTGGCTTACCTTCGGTGTCGGCGGCTGGATCGTGCGAGGGTGGGTTTTCGCAAAACTCGGGGCTTGGCTGCCGGTAGGATCGGCCAGTTGCCGAGTGGCTGGGCGCCAGCAATGGCGCCCGGCCACTCGGCAGTAGGGACGCAAGCGACGCTACATCCGGGTAGCCGTCATCCGACCACGATCGCGGGATGCGCCTGCGGAATCTACGGCAAACGCAACGCGATAATCGGGAGTCATGGTCAACAATCATCGGCTCCCGCGCCATTGGGGGCGGCCACCAGCCTACGCGAGAATGAGCTGACGCTTCACCCGGCATTAAGGAGAAATCTCATGCAATCTTTGGGTGTGATTCGCCAGCTTGCACGGTACCCAGTTAAGTCTATGCAAGGTGAAGCGCTGCCTTCGGCTGCGTTGACTCTCCAAGGTTTGGCGGAGGACCGACGCTATGCGTTCGTCCAGGCGACCTCTCAAAGTCCGTTTCCGTGGCTCACCGCGCGCGAGTTGCCGGAGTTGCTCTATTACCGAACGGAGGTGGCCGTGCCGGTGGCGACAGCCCATGGAGAGAATGGAGAGAATTGGTCTATTGCCGAAGGCCCGCGCGTCGCATAGCATACACGCCACGCACTGCCATCCTTCTAACTACTCACTCATAGGAGCCACGTCCCGAGTCCTGTTATCGGGAATGTAGAATTTCCTGCAAGTGCAACTTGAGATTAATTACGTCGTCATCGAGTCAGTCGGCTCTAGCCGATGACGGCGAAACGACGTGGACTGCGATTCCCCATCCGTCAGCTTCCAGTTTGTCAATGCGCACGACGGCACCCACAAATGTAGAGTTCAATGGGCTATCGGGTTGGAAGTCGGTCGTAACGTAGACGCTCATTCCCAATATGTAGTGATCTGCTTGGGAGGCAAAATACAGACCGTTCTGTGACACGTTGAACGTTGTGCAGTATTCGGGTGACAAGCTCGGGTCGAACGGACGAATGCGGACGACCTGTGACAAATCAATTCGAGGGCACTGGCGTCGTTCTTGGGACTCGGTTGACACGAAGGAGTCTTTACCACAGAGCGGCCAGTAGCAAAAGTCACATTCTCAATTCAATTTCACCGCTGCGCCGAGTGATATGATTTCGTAGTGCCAGAGCCAAGCTCTCTCCGAATAGGAACAAGCGCGTTCACCGCTAGTAGCTGGCGCGGCACGTTCTATCCTGCGGGTCTACCGCAGCGCGATTACCTCAGCTTATTACGCCACAAATTTCGACACCGTCGAAGTGGATTCCACGTCAAACTGAGTTCGGCTGTGGATTTGAACGCTGGGCAGGAAAGCAATGAAAGTTGGGAGCAGCGCCGTCTCTTCGCGGTATCCGCGGGCTCCGTTCATCTGGCCGAACGCCTCGTCACCTCGCCCTTTGGAAAAGTGTACGCGGCACGTCACGGGATAACCCGCGGAATCCCGGGGTGGTTTGCGGAACGATTATCATTACCTGTTGGGAAAACGGGGCTGTAAGTGCCGCTTCCTATCAATTACTGCATCATTATCTGAGATAAAGACGCGTCATGCGGACGATCATCTAGTGGTGCGACTAACCCTTCCCGAACCTCTAGATTGGCATTCCTTCCAAGTCGGCGGCGACGCCAGGACGGCAAATGAAGCCCTTGAAACTTACGATGGTCGGGGGTGCTACCTACGAGACCCAGATGGTCGACCTGCTCGACCGGATTTTGGATAAGGGCATCGTTATCGACGCTGGGGTGCGCATCTTCCTGCCCGGTATTGACCTGAGGCATGTGTCGTGTTCGCTTCCATCGACACCTACCGCACACGCTTATGCTAGGGTTTGTACCGTGAGCGGCATACGGCACGTGACGGAGATTCCTCCCAACCCGCTGCCTGAGGGCAGGGTGCTGGTCCACAATCGCATCATCCCCCAACGGGTACTCGGCGCGAACGGCTTCAGGGCCTGGACGCAGGCGCTCGACGGCACGCTCGTCGTGTGCT
>QHXE01000546.1 GCA_003222835.1 Acidobacteriota bacterium
TGATTGGCAGCGCGATGGTGGCGTCGCAGTTCACGTAGGCGGTCAGGGCGCCGCGTCCAAGTTTTCCGTAAACCAGCGAATCGTCGAGGGCCACGGCGGTCGAACGCCCGCCGGGATGCGGCGCATCCGCGGCGATTTGAATCGCGTACTTGTGTCCGTGAATCTGCTGTTTGAAAATGTGGACCGCGGACATTTCAGTCTGGCGCAGAAAACTTTTGGAAATGCCGCCGCCAAGATTAATCACGCCTGAGACGCGCGCGCGGAGAGCAATCTGGGTCATGTCCAGCACGTCCTGCACCACGTCGAATTGAAAGTTGTTCTTCTTTTCGAAGCGCGAGCCCGCAATGCCCACGGCGATGCCGCTGTCGGAAATTCCGGGACAAAAAACCGGTACGCGCGATTTGTAAGCTGCGGTGAGCACGCCGTCTTCCGAGGCTATTTCAGCCAGCTCACGACCGAGCAGATGCAGAAACTCGCGGGTCGAGTAAGGCCGCGTCTGATCCAATTGGGAAGCAAAGCCTCCAACCCATTCTTCGGCTTCGTGATACTCCTCCTCGCTGGCCAGCAGGTCCCACATGCGATTGATTTGCGCCGACTCCAGTTCAGCATCGGTCATATTGGGATGCGCCTGAAAGTGATAACGGCCGAGCGTCTCGTGCAAGTCGTGAAAGATGAGCGCGCCGGACAAAACCAAAACGTCGACGAATCTATTCTTGATCACATATGCCAGCAGACGGCGCATGCCCGCGGGAATCAGACCGCCTGACGCCGCGACGGTGATCGTCGTGTTGTCGCCGAGCATGTCCAGCCAGATCCGATGCGCTTCGGCCAGTTGCCGGCCGCCGAAGCCGGCGCCTTCCATTTTTTCCAGGAGACCCGCCACCGAGCGATCGCGATCGACCGGCACAGGTCTGGTAGGAATAGTCAGGTACTTGCTCGGTTTTGGTTTTCGCTGTGTCACCATAAGCTTGCCCTACCTTTAGTGAAAATGTCCGACAAACTTTAGTTTGTCGTCTTTCGTGTGCGGGTCTTGCGATCAGTCAACGACAAACTGAAGTTTGTCGGACATTCTTATTCAATAATCATGACGCCGTCGGCCCCGCGTGCGGTTACCATTAAGTGCAATATACGTGTAAGCATCGAAGCGTGATTCGTAAAAGTTGACCAGTTCCGCGCCTTCGGCCTCCGTCAACTCACCGTCCTTGATGCGCTGCGCCACCTGGCGACGAAAGCCGTCGTGCAAAAGACTGCGCTCGTAACGGGCGCGCGAGGCCGCTTCGCCTACGGTGGTTCCGCGAATCACTTTTTTGATCAAATAACCTTCTTCGTCGATGTGAATCTGCGCTTCGTTTGGCGTGCCGAACAGGTTGTGGTTGTTACCCATAACTTCCTGGTAAGCCCCGACCAGCATGAACGCCAGATAGTAAGGTTCGTCCGGATCGATCTTGTGCAATTCAAGCACCTGCTTCACGTCGTGAAGATCGACGAACTTGTCTACTACCCCGTCGGAATCGCAGGTGATATCACAAAGCGTGGCGAACTCAGTTGGCGGCTTGTTCAGCGATTGGATGGGCACGATCGGAAACAACTGATCGAGCGCCCAGTGATCGGGGACGGATTTAAATACCGAGAAGTTCGCGAGGTACTTCGCGCAGAGAAGCTTCCGGAGATCGCCAAACTCTTCGGGAACATACTTCGATTGCTGGGCGTATCGATCGGCGCGCTCGCAAACGTCCCAGAAAAGCACTTCGCCTTTGGCCCGATCCTCCAGAGAGATCAGTCCCAGATTGAAAAGTGTGAAGAGTTCCTCGCGATGCTCGAGCGCGTCGTGATAGTACTCGCGATAATTCTTGATTGTGATCGTCTCGCGCAGGTCGCCGAGCTCGATCACCACTTGCGGATCGTCTTCGTCGATTTCGATCGGCGTGATGTCTTCGACGACGGTTTCAATCTCTTCCAGCACGTTCGTTATCAGAATCGCGTGATAAGCAGAAAGGAAGCGTCCGGATTCCTGAATGATGGTTGGATGCGGTACGTTCTCGTCGTCACAGACTTGCTTGATCGTATAGATGACGTCGTTGGCAAATTCCTGCGCGTTGTAGTTTGCCGACGAATCAAACGCTGTCTTTGAACCATCGTAATCAACGGCCATGCCGCCGCCCACATCGAGCAGGTCAATCGGCACTTTCATCTGGTAAATCTTGGCATAGACGCGCGCCGCTTCTTTCATCGCGTTTTTGATCCGTTTGATGTCGGTCAGTTGCGAGCCGATGTGAAAGTGAAGCAGGCGCAACATATCGATGCGTCCGGCTTCTTTCAGACGATTAATCACTTCCAATAACTCGGTTGTGGTCAGACCGAACTTTGCTGCCTCGCCACCAGACTTTTCCCAGCGCCCCGATCCTTTTGAATAAAGCTTGACCCGCATGCCAATCATCGGCAGGTTGCCCTCCCAGGCTTCGGCGATGCTCAAGATGTGGTCCAGCTCGCTCAGTTTCTCGACGACGATCACCACCCGCTTGCCTGATTTGGCGCCGGCAAAGCCCAGTTCGATGAACTCGCGGTCTTTGAAACCGTTCAGGACCAGCAAACTGTCGGGCGACTGCTCCAGGGCCAAAGCCACATACAGTTCGGCCTTCGATCCGGCCTCGATACCAAAGTGATACCGCGACCCTTCGCGCAAATACTCCTCGACGACGGCGCGCTGTTGATTGACTTTCATCGGGTAGACGCACATGTGAGCGCCCTGATAATCGAATTCGCGGACGGATTTACTGAACGCACGCTGTAACTTTCTTACCTGTGCGGCTACCAGTTGCGGAAATCGCAAAAGGATGGGTGCTGTGATGCCACGCCCCGCCAAATCCTCGACTATCTCGTGCAAGTCCGCAGTGCGCGAATCACCTTCCGCGGGTCGCACAATCAGATTGCCCTTGCGATTCACGTCAAAGTAGCCCGCGCCCCAATTCTCGATCCCGTAGGTTTCGATAGTCTGTTCGATCGCGGTGGTCAACTAAGCGGTCTCCTGGTATGTCCTCTCGCAAGCGTTGACCCGCCCTGCAACCATGCTGCGTGGCTGCTTTCCTAGGCCGGACAGCGAATTTCTTCAGGGTGGAACCTTTGATCGCAAAATGTAACAGAAAACACGACGTCGGTCTATAACTTTTTTAGTCGAGTGTGGTCGCTGAGTTCCAGGCCTAAGTCCGCTTTTAATAACAACTTAGGTCCTCTGCAACGCCTTTTCAACGGTCCGCGCAAAACTTTTGTTAGATAAGACAGGGTGCAAAATCCTTGACAGGGTTATTTCCATCGCTATAATGCGAGTTTTTTAGTTGCGCGTCGTTCATGTCGCTTTCGCGCTTGCCAGACTGGGCCGGATTTCCAAACCCCTTCGCGTCAGAAGCAATTTCGGGGCGAAGAGCAGGCCCGACACTCCCTTTTCCAGACCGGAGAATTGATGAAGAGACACTTGAAACATGCCTCTAACGGGGCACGCTCTATCCGACCGCTTTCCGCACCCTTATCTGCAACCATCTCTAACAATCGAATAGGAGGCCACGAGGAATGAAACCGAAGGATGTACTTGCGTTCGCCAAGGAGAACAAAACGGAAATTGTAGACTTGAAGTTCGTCGATTTGCCCGGACTGTGGCAGCACTTTTCCATTACCACCAGCGAGTTGAACGAAGACCTTTTCGAGAATGGAATCGGTTTTGACGGTTCGAGTATTCGTGGCTTTCAGACGATCAATGAAAGCGACATGCTGCTCTTTCCCGATCCGAATACGGCGATGATGGATCCATTTACCGAGCTGCCGACGTTGAGTTTGATCTGTAACATTAAAGATCCAATCACCGGGCAGTCTTATACTCGCGATCCGCGGTTCGTGGCGCAGAAGGCAGAAAAATATTTGCAGTCAACCGGCCTGGCCGACACGAGTTACTGGGGGCCGGAGATCGAGTTCTACATCTTCGACAACATTCGCTTCGATCAAAGCTACAACTATGGCTTTTATTTTATCGATTCAGAGGAAGGCGCGTGGAATACGGGCAGCGAGATGCGTCCGAACCTGGGTTACAAGCCGCGTTACAAGGAAGGTTACTTCCCAGTGCCGCCAATGGATCATCAGCACGATATTCGCTCTGAGATGGTGCGCACGCTCGAGAAGTGCGGCGTGGTCGTGGAGATTCATCACCACGAAGTCGGCACCGCCGGCCAGGCTGAGATCGATATGAAATACTCGACGCTGACGAAGATGGCCGACCAGGTTTTGCTCTACAAGTACGTCATCAAGAACGTCGGGCGGCGGCGCGGAAAGACGGTGACCGTGATGCCGAAACCGCTTTTTCAGGATAACGGCTCGGGCATGCACACGCACCAGAGTCTCTGGAAAAAGGGCAAGAACATATTTTATGACAAGAAGGGGTATGC
>QHXE01000547.1 GCA_003222835.1 Acidobacteriota bacterium
CATTTAGCCTTTCCGCCAACTTGTCGGGCACGGCCGTTACGTCCGGCGGCCCGCACGCCTCCGCAATTACATTTACGAACAGAAGACAGGCCTTCTCTTGCATGACTCGCGTGTGCAGTTGGTATATCGCTCGAATCGAAATAGCCGAAGCTAGCATGTATAAAACGACCAGCGCTGTGGCGGCAATCAGAGGCCGCGTTGCGCGCAACCGCGTGCCTTTCGCGAGTTTGGCTTTAGAGCGGCCCCGGGCAATCATCCCCACGTGGATGAGTGAGACGATTAGATAGAGCGAGAAAGTCGTGTACCTGGAACTCAAGGACTGGTTGACCCCGTAGCCGAGTCGGCCGAGCGTAACTAGGCCCGCGGTCATAAACGAATAAGTGCCGATCATCAGCCAGCATGTTAGAGAACGTTTCAGCGCCCGGTCGCCGGAATAGCGCACACGAAAGAGCCAAGCCGAGATGAACAGAACCGTTAGCACCAGACCGATCACCGCGGCGACCGGCGCAAGATATCTGTTGTTTCCAGTCAGCGGTGCGCCGAGCCAAGCCAGGAAATACGCGACCGCTGAGAGCGGGTGCGCGAAAGCCTCAGAAGTCGAGGGCAGATACGGCTGTCTTCGGAAGCCGTAAAAGTAGAGCGCCACACACCCGGCGAAGCCGGCAACCCAGAATGCCGTCGGCCATTTCGCCTTTTTGAGGCCGCCTTGAATTCCAAACTCCGCGAGGGCCGGGAACACCACGATCCAGCAAAGGAGGCCGTTCGCGGAAGAAAAGGAACTGACCACCGACAGCAGTGCACAGACTGCAAATTTTATCTGCGCGCTTAGGTTCGAATAGGACACGAGGAGGCAAGTCGTGATGCAAAGGATGGGAATAAAAAAGATTAGCTGCTGGCCCATGAGCCAGTTCTCGTACTGCGCAGGCGAGAAGATTAGTAGGTTCGACAGGAGGAACGCGAACATTTGCCCCGCGCCTCCGCCTTGAAACGTCTTTCTGCCGAGCAGGTAGACGTTGCGGGAGATCGCGCAGGCCGTCAGAAAGCTGGCCAGCATCTCGTACCTCACGTCCCAATTCGTGAGCCGTCCTAAATAGACGAAGATGAGATTTGGAAAGAATTGTCTGTACTCGTTCACCTGCGCGAAGAGGTCGGAAAAGGTGAGCGTGCCCTGGGCCTTTTTTACTAATAACGGTACTATCTCCCACTGATCCGAGAACGGGAAGTCAATAGCGTACTTTAGAATCATCAGCCCTATGAGACATGGCGGCAACATTCCCACGAGTAACACTAGCGCCCACGTCTTTTTCTCAGTCTGCAACATTTGACTACGTCGAGAATGAGTCCGTTTGCGATTCGGAGGTGTTTGAGAGCATCGTGGGCTTTATGGGCAGACTCAATAGTTTTTGGGCAGGATGCCGATAAGAGCAAGCAGAACAAAAGCGGCGAGACTGAGGCAGCCCTCGCCGCTTTGTCATGCGACAAAATGCTTCCCACTCCGTGCGAGAAGCACGAATCCGAGATTCTATGAGACTTGCTTATGGATTGCAATAGCCGTCAATCAGGTGAGATACGTTAACAAAGAAAGAAGCAGAAAGAGCAAGCAGGCGGACGGGAGCACAGTAGCGCACGAGACGGAAGAGTGGAATTGGGTAATGAATTAGGTAAGCATTTTATCTGGCTCCGCCGCGACCACGCCTGGCCCGCATTTCATCGCGCATCTGCTGGAAGTGTTGCCACTGCTCGGGAGTCAGCACCTGTTGCAGGCGCTGATCGGCTTGCTGTCGAATCTCGTCGACGCGCGGCTCGGACTCTTTTCGTAATGTCTGCAACTGCTGGCGCGTGTCACCGAATATCTGTTGCGCTTTGGTTTTTTGATCGGCGTTCAGTTGCAGGCGCGTCGCGAACTGTTCGAATCGATCTGCCTGACTACGACTGCGCGCCGCCCAGGCGCGATAGCCATTCAAAGCCAGCATGCCGGCGGCAAACCCGAGCACAAAGATTTTACTTGCCATCATCATCGTCAGCGTAAATCGCGGCGAGCGTCTGATCGTCTGTAAGCTGGCTGCTATCCTGATCTTGATCCAGCACCACGGCTTCCGCGGAGTAAGGAACCAAAGCTGCGGTCTGTTGGCTCGCCGGCTCGGATGACGGAAACACAAGAGTCAGCACCGCGAGTGCCGCGGTGGTCGCCGCCATCGAAGCAACGAGCGCACCGGTCGTATTCCACAAACGGCGAAAAGCCGAGACGCTCGTCATGGCCTGCTGTTCACGCCAGGCAGCGAGTACGCGGGTCTGGAAGAACGGATTCATGTTGCCAGAGTTTTCCGCAGCTTCGTCGGCGCACTCTTTTACCAACAGTGCGGCGATTTGAGCGGCTGCAAATGCTCGATCGCATTCCGCGCAAGTTTCGACGTGAGCGCGAATCACTAACAGATCGCGCTCTGGTAGATTATCGAGGGACGAATTGTCCAGTATGTTTGTGATATGGCTTTCGTTCATGATCAAATCGACGACCATGAATATCATCGGTTGTCTCGATCGCCCGACGAAGGGAACGTACATCCTCGACGGGCAGGATGTGTCGCAGATGTCCAAGGACGAACGGCGGCGTCCGCAGCGGCACGGGCGACAGCGGTACGAACACTCTGACCGTCGAAGATCTCGACGCTATCAAGCGCGAAGTGCCAAGCGTTTCCATGGTTACGCCCGCCGTGAATGCGCGGGGTCAACTGGTCGCGGGCAATATGAACTGGAACACATCAATTCAAGGCGTCAGCGAGCAGTATCCCGAGGTGCGCAAGTGGGCCGTGCAAAGCGGCGAGTTCTTCACCGACTCAGATGTCCGCACCGCCGCGCGCGTCCTCGTCGTTGGACAGACGATTGCTGACAATCTATTCGCCGGCATGGATCCAGTCGGTCAGACGATTCGAGTTCAGAATCTTCCGTTTCGCGTGGCCGGAGTAATGGCGCGAAAAGGGCAGGATCCCCAGGGTCGCGATCAGGACGACATTGTCTTCACTCCTTACACCACGGTGCAAAAGAAAATCCTCGGCAGTCCGCGATTACAAATAGCTTACACATCTGCAGTATCGCCCGACGCGACCTACACCGCACAACAGCAAATAACCGATTTGTTGCGACAGCGGCACAAGCTGGGCCCAAACGATCCGGACGATTTCACGGTTCGCAATATGTCGGACATCGCCGAAGCCGCCAACCAAACAAACAGCACGATGACGATGCTCCTGGCTTGCATTGCGGGCGTCTCGCTGCTGGTCGGCGGCATCGGCATCATGAACATCATGCTGGTGTCGGTAACGGAGCGCACGCGGGAGATTGGCATTCGCATGGCAATCGGCGCGCGGTCGTCCGCAGTGCGCAGCCAATTCTTGATCGAATCCGTTGTATTGAGCCTGACCGGCGGGCTGTTCGGCATTCTGCTTGGTGTCGCTGTTTCGTTGGCGATTCCCAAAATGCTCGGCTGGCCGACGCTCATCTCGATGATGGCGATCGTCGGCTCAGTTATCTTCTCGGGCGCTGTGGGAATCTTCTTCGGTTATTATCCGGCTCGCAAAGCCGCCGCGCTCGATCCAATTGAAGCGCTACGGTATGAATAGATCTCCAAATGATAAGAAAGCTTCTCGAGGCCTTGTAGGAGGCAATATGGTGAGGTCCATACTTACGTTTACCGAGGTGAGGATCGGCCGCACCTCAACTTAGGCTGCGAAAAGGGAGAGCAAGTACGGATCTACATCCGATCAGACCAGGACTAAACAGTTCTTCGTCCAGTGATTAGATTAATCAAGAGCACTACGAGCGCAAGGACCAGCAACAGGTGAATGAACCCTCCTACCGTGTAGCTCGACACCATGCCCAACAGCCACAGGATCAAGAGAATCACGAAAATTGCCCACAACATTGTTCCTTCCTCCTTCGATAACTAATTGAATCGGGTGATTTCAGGGAATGAAAGCGGCAAAATGTATGCCCTGCGCTGCCAGGACAAGGTAAACCGCTGTATCTAGGCAAGTTCATTGATGGCGATCGCTGTGCCTAATTCGATACCTAGTTCAGGAATGGTGTATCAAACTATGGCAGTTCATAGGCGTTGCGATCATTATTTGATTCAGGTCGCGATGGCCGCCAATGAGCGACTCTCGATCGAAAACACCCACAGAATTCTACGAATCGTGCTGGACTTCCCCGAAGGATTGTTGCTAAATTGGAAACCGCGCTCGCCGCTGGTGATTATTGGCGAGCGTATTACTTAGGTCTATAGGTTTTGCGTTTGCGCCGGTATTTCCCGACACGCCTCGCTTCCAATCCTTAGTTCCTGCGGTTTTCGATCGACTCGCGCATAGCCGCGTACACTCTTTAGGAGACAACAATGACTTCTCGCATCATGAAGATTGTCGGTCGTTCACAAAGGGCAACTCTTCTTCTAGTCATCTTAATCGCGACCGTGCTGATGGTCGGCTCAATTTCCATTGTGGTCCATAAGAGCAAGACTTCTGCGACCAGGAAGATCAACTATTCTGACCTCTACAAGATCGCCGAAATTGGTTCCGCGGCCTCGGTAATTATCGAGAACGATTCTCTAACTGTTAAGAGCACGGACGGCTCCGTATTTCAAGCTACCGTCGCTGGCGACTCGTTTCGGCAAGGAGTGGTTGAACTTTTCAGAAAGAACGGCGTACCCATTGAGTTTTCATCGATGCAACCCGGTCTCGCTGAAACTTTGTTTACCTACTCAATTCCGGTCATTGTTTGCCTGTTACTCGGCTTCATCGGCTGGCGAGTTTACGCCACGGTAAACGGGCGCGGCGGAAACTTTAGTCTGATGGACCACAGTGGCAAGCAGAATGTGACCTTCGCGGACGTGGCCGGCGTAGATGAAGCCACGGCAGAATTATCAGAAACGACTGAATTTCTGCGAGACCCGATTCGCTTTGGGCGACTTGGCGGCCGGGCGCCTCGCGGCATTCTCCTCTGCGGCCCACCGGGAACCGGCAAGACTCTGCTCGCGCGCGCCGCTGCCGGTGAGGCAGGCGTTTCGTTTCTTTCAGTCTCAGGTTCGAGTTTCCAGGAGAAATTTGCCGGTGTGGGGGCCGCCCGCGTTCGCCGCCTTTTTGCGCGCGCGCGAAAGCTTTCGCCCTGTGTAATCTTTATCGATGAGATCGATGCCCTCGGTCGCAAGCGTGGCCGGGGTAGCGACTCCGGCTCAGCGGATCAGGACCAGGCGCTCAATCAATTGTTAATTGAGATGGATGGTTTTAATCGAACATCGAGCATAGTCGTCGTCGGCTCAACGAACCGGCCGGATGTCTTGGACCGCGCGTTAACGCGTCCCGGACGGTTCGACCGCGAGATCGTGGTTAATCTGCCGGACCTGCGTGGCCGCGAAGCTATTTTGCGAGTACATGCGCGAAGCCTTCAACAGGATCGAGACCTTGATCTGAACTGGATCGCTCGTGGAACGCCGGGCTTCTCGGGAGCCGATCTCGCGAATCTCTTAAACGAGGCCGCAATCACGGCAACGCGTGACAACTCGGACGCTGTAGGCCGCAAACATATTGAATGCGCACGCGACAGAATTCTGATGGGCGCGGAACGCCAGGGATTCATGATGGACGAGGACGAGCGATATGCCACCGCGGTGCACGAAGCAGGTCACGTCGCGGTTGGATTAGCGGTGAAGAATGGCGATCCGATTCATAAGGTTTCGATTCTGCCGCGCGGGCGCGCATTGGGAGTTACGCAATCATTGCCCGAGCGGGATCGTTTGATGAAAAAACGCGAATATCTTGAAGATCAGATCGCAGTACTGCTAGGAGGACGAGCCGCCGAACAAGTTGTGCTGTCGACGATGACGGCCGGCGCCGCAAACGACATCGAGCGCGCCGTTGAGATTGCCCGAAAGATGGTCAGAGAATTCGGCATGAGTCCTCTGGGTCCAATCTACCTGGTCGATTCCCGGACCGATAGTCAAAGTCAAACTCTGCTGGATAAAGCTGAAGATGCGATGAATGACATCATCAACTCGCAACTGGAAAGAGCGCGCGAGGTCGTGACCTCACAACAGGAGTCGATAGCCCGCCTGGTCCAGTTGCTGCTGAAACGCGACACAGTCGAAGCTGACGATATTCGCGGATGCTTTAGCCCGACTGGGCCGTTATTCCAATCGCAATTGCCAGAGTTTACGCCGTCAAGTGTTCGCGCGACGCCATCACGTGCATCCGCGTAAAAGGAAAATCAGCAATAGAAGCCTCGGTTCAAGAGCCGTCCACCAAATAACACTGCGGCCAGGACGACAATAATGAAAATCAAGGCGCCCTCCCCATAACATCCAAGAGGCTCGTGGTGTTTTTCCATTG
>QHXE01000548.1 GCA_003222835.1 Acidobacteriota bacterium
TAGGAGCCTGACTCTGATGTGGTCAGGGTCTGGCTCTGATTGGTTCCGAGATTGGTGATGACCACTGTCGCGCCCGGCACAAGTGCGCCGTTTTGATCAGTGACCGTTCCGTTGATGCCGCCTTTGTTGGTCTGTGCAATTCCGGCAAGAGCGCATAACGAAACGACGGCAATTACTCGCAAGAGACGCATGCGTTTATCTCCTTCAATTTTCAGGTGAGCGATCTTAGTAGCGTGTGCCTTCCGGCTTACGCTTCTTCGGAATCCTTCACAGAGGGGAAACAAGAAACCTATGAAATCTTGATTCCGGAATGAATACTTATTGTCTGGGCGCGGCCATTATACAGCGTCTTTAGCGGAATGCAAGATCATAAGATGATAACTTGAGAGGCACTTTGTCCATGTCCTGAGCTTGGAAACGCTCGCCATAACGCAGATTCAGCAAGCGATAATCGGGCAAGCGGCGGCCCGCCATGTAATTAAGGGCGAGGTTGGCGACTATGATTCGAATCTTGTTCGCCTCCGGGCGCAGAACATTGGTGACGTCGATCGAATAAGGCGGGCACCAAACCGATCCGACTCGCTGATCGTTGATGTAAACAACAGCGGCTTCGCGCACCGGCGCTTCAAGCCACGTCTGCATTCCCGAGCGTAGCGGCTGTTCGGGAATCGGCTTCGCGTCACCGAAATCCAACTTCACAGTGATTCCTGGTTGTAAGAATCCGGCGGGCAGGTTCACTTCTTTTTCGTAAGTCGCCCTGCCCGAAAAATATTTGGCTGCTTCATTCTCTGTCCACGATCTTAGTTGGTCCATGACGAGCGGCTTCGCGTTGTCGCCAAAAGTGACGCGCCAGTCAGTGCTGAGATCGATTGGAGCTGGTACCGCAGGTTGTCCGGTCTGCGGAGATGTCTTTGGTAGAGCTCGCTTTGAAAAAACCAGAACCCGTGAACCGTACGGTTCCAAAGCAAGACCTACGACTGTTTGACTCTCAGTCAAGAGCCTAACGTTCGCTCGCGATGTTCGTCCTGAGAACGGATCCCATAATTCCGGCTGCATGCCTTGCACACGAAAACTTGCTATTACGTTCTGAGGCGCGTTTGATGTATTGGCGACAAAATAGATTTCTGCGTCACTCGTTTTTCGGTGGATAAAGCCAATTTGGGGGCTTGCCGGCGCGAATGTGACGTCTGGCTTGAGCAAGCTGTTCAGCACGGTTCCTAGTTCTTTTTCATCTCTTACGAGATGTCCCGTCGCGGACAGCCCTGCGAACAGTTGTAGAGCAGTATCGTGTATCTGGCGTTGTTCTGCTTCGGTTGCACGAAACCCTGGCGCGAGCTGCGGAATATTCCGTGTGGCGATCAAGGTTCCCCCATTGCGCACAAATTCTTCGAGCTTTCGCAACGTGTCCAGCGGAATACGCTCGACTCCGGGCAGAATGATCACGCGATAGTGATTGGCGCCGAGCACGAGCGCGTCCTTATCAACTCTTCCGACTTGTCTCAACGCGTCATCGTCAAAAAAGTCAAAGTCGTTTCCCGTTTCCAATATCGCGGGCATGACGTTGGGTCCCACACGGTCGCGCAGGATCTCGATCATGTGCGTGTTGCCGGCGGTGAAATGCGCCCACGCGTCGTCGTTCGGAAGATATAAGGCGACGTCGTTCGCCGGTTGGCCTTGCCGCAGCAAATAACTCAAGCGTTGCAAATAGAGCGCGACATCCGGCATTACGATCCACCAGGGATTCTTCTCGTTGAAAACCGCGGACGCGTAGAAACGCCAACCAGGATATTCGACGCCCTCGGCGGTGTAGGGCCAACCATGACCTATCAATATCAAGCGGCGTCGCCCGGAAGACTGGAGAGTGCAGCCAGGTCCACGTCTCGGACGAAGTGACTTGATGTCCGTACAAATGACTGGCGGAAGAAGCCCAGCGCGAGGCGCGAAGAATTTTCCATTGTGGGCCTTCGCCTTCAGGCAAATCGATATATGCGTTGCTCGAGAGTGCAGCCGCAGGAACGCCGTAATCTTGCATGCGCAGCAGCGTATGATTGCGCCTGGCCCAATCATGTAACGGTGTTAGAAATCGTTGGTTCAAAAGCTCGGTTAAAGTTTTGCCCCAGTCGCGACGAATGTCTAAAGTCTTTGGACCAATGTCAGCAACGAGCGCGGGCAAGTATGGCTTCAGGTCATAGCCGCGCCGCTGCTTAAACTCTTCCAGGAAATCGCTGGTCCAATCCTGGTTATAAACTTCCAGGCTGTCGCAGAAAACAGCATGAGGAGGATTGGATCCGAAAGCCTGCATCAATCGATCGCCAACATGATTCAGATAGTGTTCGGTCGCGACGCGATCGAGATGGTTGAGCACGTAACCTTCGGCTCCGACCGCGGGACGCTTGACCTGCATTCCGGTGCGACTGGAAATGAAGAAAAGGACTTCGTGCGGACCTTCGAGGTTTTCAGGCAGCCACACGGCGCCGTCGTGAATGTCGGTTAGCTCGCCCACGCTGTCGGCGACAATCGATTGTCCTTGCGTGCGCGCGCGAAACACTGCCAACAACTTCTCGCCCGCGGTGAGGTTGGGAATTGGAAGGTGACTCGAATTGCCCGGCAGCTTGATGCGTTCAGTCCGTAGCATCCCAGCCGCCTCGCTAATCGGCACGTATGGCCCGCCGAACGGCCAGCCGCTGCCCAACGTCAGATCCATTCGTAAGCCAAGTTCCCGCGATTTGACAGAGACAAACCGCAGCGCGTCGATGAACTCGTCCGAGAGAAAGGGAAGATTCTTGATGCCGCGGGTTGGGTCGTCGGGCAAGAGGGGGTAAACCGGTTGCACTTCAAACCCGCCGATTCCGCCTTCCTTCATCAAACGCATTTCACGCTCGAGTTCCGCCCTTGTGACGGCTGGTCCAAACCACCACCAGCGCATCATGATCTTCGCGTCATCGGGTGGTCGCTCAAATCCGCGTTGCAGCTCGGTAATGCTCTGGGCGCTCGCCACCGCGAACGCGAAAAGAATAGTGACGAGCAACGCAATTAACTGCTTAATTTGATTCGAAGTGAAATCCATGAATATACATTTGCAGTGCGCCGGCAGAACGCAGTAGCGACTGGAGCGCAAGCGTCCTCGCTTGCAAACGTCAACTTTCGCGCTGTCGCGCTCATTGCAAGCGAGGACGCTTGCGCTCCAGTCGCTACTGCGTTCTGCCGGCGCACTCCAAATCAATCCAAATGAAAGACTTCATCCAGTTCGGAGGTCATGGGACTGTCATCAGGATTGGTTAACATCAACTCCTTCATATACGCCCACCAGCGTTGGCAGATTTCCGCCTGGGCGATTAGCTGCCACCGCGACTCCGATTCAATCTCGGCATAGCCGAACAACTGATCCGTACGCGGATCCAAAAAGATTGAGTAATTACTAACGCCGTGTTCTTTCAGGACTGCTTGCAGCTCAGGCCAGATCGGATTGTGTCGCCGCTCATATTCCTCCTGGCAACCCGGCTTGAGTTTCATCCGGAATGCTCTGCGAATCATCTCGCTCTTCAGCCCTGCCGCCTCTTAAGGTTGCGGTGCAAAGTACGTCTTCCGCCCAACCACGATATATTCGGGATGACCGCGAACCTCGATGCTCACTTTGCGGCGCTTGCCATCCCGCGTCCGATTGGTTGGATAGTATCCAATGACGTAGCGCCTGTCGATGTCATCGAGAACGCGGGTATAAAGTTCGTTGGCCTGTTCGGGTTGCTCAAGAAAGTCAGCCCAACCTCCGGTGCCCTTCGCCAAACTCGCCAGCGCCAATTGTAAGCGGTACCAGAATTCGGTCGTGCGCATTAGCACTAAGTCCGAAGGCATCCGCGGCCCGCTTTGGGCTGGTATATTATTCAGTCGCATCAATTCGGCGCTGGCCTTCTGTCTGTTTTCCCAATCCGCTCTGGCGTTCTTCAGTTGGTCGTTCAAAGACAGTCCGACAAAGGGTACTCCGGGGATGATTGAATAGATCGTGGCTCGGCTGCTGTCAGCGGCGGTGACAAGATCCTCAAATGTAAACGTCATAGGTGGAACGTAAGGCTCAACCATGGTTGGCCGCGGTCTCCCGCTGAGATCGTCAAGCTGATCGCCATCCGTTTGAAAGATGATGATTGGGCGCTGGTCCTCTCTGCTGAATAGTTCATTCAGCGTTGCCATCAACGCGTCGTATTGTTTGCTGCGTCCCAGCCAGCCACTCACGGCCCGCGCTTTCAAAGAATCCAGCTTCGCTTTCAACAGTCGCTTGTCGCTGGTGAAATCCACGAGCAGCTTGACGTCGTCCGTAACCAGCGCCATGCGGTCGCGTGGGTTCAATTTGTCTACCAGCGTCTTTGCCGCTTCGACGCTGGTTATGACGTACGGCAATTGACTGCTGCTATAGTCAATAATTAAAACGATCGAGCGCGGAACAGCGTCGCTGTCTCCCAGAGAAAAGCTTCCGACTTCCTGCGTCTGGTTATCTTCTTTAACTATGAAGTCATCCTTCGTGAGACCGGAAATCGTCTGTCCCTGCGGATCGATAATCAGAGCGTCGCAAACCACCAGGTCCGTATCAACTCGCACGACGTCTTCGTCGTCGGACCGTCGGTTCGCTCCTATTCTGAGCTTATTTATCTGGGCTCTGTTCAGACGCAGGCTTGAACCAAAACTCTTCAGTCGAGGTGAATCATCGGTCGAAGTTACCGCATTCAACTCAGCGCCAGCGATCGGTGACGGGCTAATATTCTGAACCTCTCCAGTTGGAGGATTGAATGCTAACTGCTGTGGTGAAACTTCGGTATTTATTAGGGGCCGGTACCTGGTCGTCGTTTCTTGATCGAAACGCCCGAGTTTCGATTTGTGAGTAATCTTCACAATGAGAAATTGATTCGCGTCGACCCAAAATTTCAAGTCGTCATCCTGGAGCACTGCTTCGATCTTGAACGCCCGGTGGCCGTCAACATTCTCCTCGCCATGTAACGTTATTTCACTAAGCGACGCAACGAGTCCCCTGCCGTGGAAGAGATCTGGTAAAAGTAGCGCCGGCACAGTGAGCGCTGAACCCTGAGATACGCCGGAAAGGCCCAACAGCGCTTCATCGATCGACTGGTAACGGATGCCGATCGGCCACCCTGCTCTCTCAAGATCCCCAGCTTTCCAGGCAACGTAACGGCTTTCTTTATTACCCACCCCGCTGCGCAGCTCAAACCGAAAAGCCGCGGGTCGCACGAATGCCGTTGAAAAACGATAAATCATCGGTCTCGAGAAGGTTATATCGAATTTGGCGCTCACCTCTCCTTCGTCAGAATAAGCGTGACATGAAGCGTATACGGACGTCACTCGAGCCAGGATTTCCGCGGCAGTCATCTGCTCGGCGCGTTGCGCCAACGACAACTGATTGAAAGCCAGGATTAGGAAACAACTGGTAACGAGCTTTTTCATACGCTCTCGTCGCCCTTCACCTCAGTCATTTTCTGCGGCGCGATTCACGAAGATACCGGGTTACGAGTCACGGCCGCTCAATTATCTGACCATTCTTCCGGTCGCTCGATCGCCAATTGCGATGGCCGGCGAAAATTACGAGGTCGTCCTGTTTTGATTGAACCAAGACTACCAGAGGTAACCGATGATTTCCATTGAATTCTTAACCCTTCGGTGGTAACGTGTGCAAACCCCAGTTCCCCTGATAATTCGTTGTCGACGAAGGAGAGCGAAAAGCGCTACGAGTTCGTCTGATTCAAAATGTCTTTTGTCTCCTCCGCGCTCTTCGTTGATTACATTGTAGGTCCCCGCAGGGGGTCAACTCGGGAAAGTTGGGATTCGCGAACATTCGGGATGGAGGTTGAAATCATGCGTAACTTGCTGCGTGTAATTTTGTGTGGATCGTTCCTGTTCTTATTGGCTGCTTCTACAAACGCACAATTCAGGGCGAGCATCCAGGGCACCGTGAAGGACACGAGCGGAGCGCTCGTTCCCAGTGCGACTGTGACACTCACCAATAAGGAAACCAATAAGTCCGAAACAACCACGACAAGTGATGGCGGGTTCTATCGGTTCTCGGGGCTCGCTCCGGGCGCGTATACACTCACGGTTGAGAAACAGAGTTTCAAGAAACAAGTTGTCGACGAGATTGCGGTGGAGGCCGAGTCTGTCAAAGGTGTTGACGTTGAGTTGGCAGCGGGCGTGATTAGCGAAGTGGTTACCGTCACCT
>QHXE01000549.1:0-6712 GCA_003222835.1 Acidobacteriota bacterium
CGGGCAGAATGTTTCGTGGACGAGTGTCATACGTAGATCCGAAAATCGATCCGGCGACACGCACGGCCCAGGTGCGGATCGAACTAGCTAACCCGGGTCAAAGGTTCAAAATCGGAATGTACGTCAACCTGGCCTTCGGAGCGCTCGGTGTCGCCGAGAAGACAATGCCCGTCGTTCCGAAAGATGCACCGCAAACGATCGGCAATCAGCAATTCGTTTTCGCCGCGAGCGAGAAACCAAACGAATTTACTCTTCGCCCGATTCGTCTCGGCCTGGAGAGCAATGGCTTCTATTCAGTGCTTGAAGGTCTCAATGCCGGCGAGCGGATCGTTGTCCAGGGAAGTTTCATGCTGCGAGCTGAATGGCTAAAACAGCATCCGGCCCAATGATTCACTTAGTCGAAGACCGCGCCGAAGTCCGCAATCAATAGCGCAATCGCCTAAGACAACTATGACGAATCCGCCGACTCCAATTGGGATCTCGCATCAGGACAAAACTGACGGCGTCGCATAGTGAATATGTTTTATCTAGACGCGGTTGCAGAAGTTCGACGCCACGACGGTGCAAGTCTTCGGTAACCCAGAGGATCTCTACTGATTCATCGTCCAAGACTTCTTCACTGAACGCCAACACGTCAGCGCGCGGGCGCCATGCTTTCAAATCATCGGCGGACGCGAACAGGCGCAAATCGCCGCCTATGATAGACGCTTCGGCAAGATATCGGCAGAGGGACTTGTCCATCTGCCTGATCCTGAAATCGCCTCCGTTGCTTGACACCGACACGCGCCGTGACTGAGAATTACAACCATTCAGACGGGTGAAGGTCTCCCTTAGCCCGGGCGGGGTTTGGATTTGGAAGAATTAGTCTTTGGGCCCGCTCAGGCATCTTAATGGACAACGCGGAGAATCGAACGAACGTTGAAATTTCGCATTCCGCCTTTCGTTCTAACCTTAAGACTCGCAATTCTATGCGAGCGCCCGGAGGTCCGGCCGCAATGAAAACTATCTTTAGATTTAGCACGCCGCTGGTGGCTTTGGCTGTGATCGTAGCGATGAGCGCTACTTCGAGCTTTGCCAAAGGCACTCGCGGCCTGGCGACAATTACCGGAACAGTTCGTGATAACCGTGGGTTGCCTTTGGGGGGCGCGGTAATCCAATTGCTTCGCGACGGCGCGAACCAACTCGTCAAACAGACTTACACGGCGGCGAATGGAAGCTTCGCTTTGAAGATTCCGGCTGGACGTTACTCGCTAAAAGCAATCGCTCAGGGGTTCAGCGAGGTCGTGTTCTCGTCGGTTCAAGTCAATCCTTCCGCGGAGATTGCTTATCGTTTCAATCTGGAGCCTGCCAGTTCGGCCAAGACGCTCGTTAATCAACGCAGCGATAAGGACAACGTAAAGTGGACGCTGCGATCCGTGCAGAGCCAGCGTTCGATCTTTCAGGCCAAGGAAGGCGAAGACGCGACCGTAGCCGCAGTCGAAAATTCGGAGCAGGCTGCCAAGGAAACAGCAGAAGCGACCGAGGGGCTGCGGACAGATGACAAAGGCAAAATAAGGACACAGGGAGTTGTCGAAACCTATTTTGCCAGTAGCGAGAGTGCGTTTGCGCCTGGCTACGAAGGAGTAAACTTCGCGGTCGCGATGGCGGCATCAGAGCGCATCGATTTGATTTTCGCGGGCCAGAGCGGCGTTGGTGAAGGTGCGCCGCAACGCTTCGAGGCGACGGCGCGAGTGCGGCTCGATGATCGGCATCGTCTGAGTCTGTCCGGTGGTGGCGCGCGGCTCTTCGGGGTGCTCGATGGCAAACCAAACCAGAAGCGCGCGCTGGGCCAGGTGGCGGTGCGTGCCGTGGACGAATGGATTGTCCGCGACGGCGTCGTGGTCGTTATGGGTTTGGATTATTCACGCTTTCTCGGGGCGGGCAATTCAGCTTCGCTCAGTCCGAGATTGGGAATTCAATTTGATGCCAACGCCCGCACGCGCGTGAAAGCTGCGTATGCCCCAGGCGGTAACGAAACTGAGCAACAGAGCGCAGCCAGTTTCGAAGACGGCGATGTCATTTTCAAACGCGCAGCTATTCAACCGATTGCGTTTGTCGGGGGACGCGCAGTGATGGGCCGGAGCCGTCGTCTGGAATTCGGCGTCGAGCGCGAACTCGATAATCGTTCCCGCGTGGAAGCCACCGCTTTTCTGGATATGACCAGTGGGCGTGGAGTCGGTCTAATGGCGATGCCGCTTTCAGCTTTTTCCGGCGACACTGCCGCGGCCATCATGAACATCGGCAATCAGGAAGGCTCAGCTCGGGGAATGCGCTTAGTTTATTCGCGCCGGTTGAATCATGTGTGGAGCGCCGCTGCGGGTTATTCGTTCGGACGCGGCCAGAAGCTTTCACCAAACGGATTTACAAATCCGGCAGATCTTTTCAGCAACGGATTTTTCCAGACTGCTGCGTTCCAGTTTGCCGGCGACTGGTCAACCGGCACGCATGTGCAGACAGTGTTTCGGTTCTCGCCGCAGGCGACCGTCTTCGCAATCGATCCCTTTGCCGGCCGTTTGGCGGTTTACGATCCTTCGCTCAGCGTTCAGGTCTCGCAGGATCTACCGAGCTTTGGATTGCCGGTTCGGGCCCAGGCGATCATCGACGCGCGCAATCTGCTCGACTTTCAGTCCCGGATCAATAACGGCGAGAGGATTCTCGAAGTTGGTCCGAACGGTCGCTCGCTTCGGGGAGGAATCTTACTCAGGTTCTGAACAAGGAGGCGGCACGACGTTACAGCCAAATCGTTCCCGACCTCCCGTTTAAGCAAGCCCCTGGAATTTTCCAAAATCTCGGACAAGTACGAAAACTTGGACTCGCGTCTGCCTCGACCTCGAGTCGCCGAGTTCCTGAGAAAACGCTGAAAAGGCCCAGAGACGATGATTCTTCGCGAAATCGTCTAAGTGATATCCCCACAGCGAGAGTAGATCGAGTTGGAACATCGGTTGCCTCAAGTGAACTCGGTTTTGTGTGTGAATTAGGAAACTCCGTCTCCCTTTGGGGAAGCGTTGGCGAGACGAGTTAGCGGAGTTGCAGAGCAGGCCCTCCACACTAACCCTCTCCCAGAGGGAGAGGGAAAAGGATTCTGAGCATGAAAGGTTCAGTGCTAACAGGCAAGACGTGGCTGCTGCTAATCGCGGCGGCGCTGTTGATTGCCGCTGGCGCGCTGAACTTTTCGCAGCGTCTGCGTCATCGGCCGCCGCCGTGGGATGGCGTTACCTGGGTCGATACCGCGCAAGGCGTTGTCGCCAAGACAATCGAGCCCGGATCGGCAGCCGCCAGAGCGCGGTTAATCCCCGGCGATCGACTTCTGGCCGTTAGCCCCACCGGTCGACGATGTGAAGAGATCATCAGCGGCCCAAGATGCGAGCAGATCGGTTCCGCCAGGGACGTCCAAATCTATCTCGAGCAAGCGCACGTGGGCGGCGAGATTCATTACTTTATCGAACGTCCTTCCTTTCCGGTCGAAACCCGTAACTACTATGCCGATCTCGATAACCTGGGATCGATTCCGAATTGGACCGCGCGCGATCTGTACCTCAATCTGATCGGGCTGGTTTATCTATGCGTGGGCTTGTTCGTGATTTTCAAGCAAGGTGGCCGCTCGCCGTTCGTGCTGCACTTTGCCTCGCTGTGTCTCGCGGCGTATGTCTTTCACTTCTACACGCCGATAGGAACTTATAAAGACCTGGACTTGGCAATCGCCTTCCTGCGCAGCGCCGGCCTGATCATGTTCGCGCCGCTGTTTCTGCACTTCAGCGCCATCTATCCAGTTCGTTATCACCTGTTCGAAGACCGCCGTTGGCGCAATGTCTTGCTGTATTTGCCGGCCTTTGTTTTGCTTGGCCTTGCAACGGTGGTATTTCTGCGCGACGAATTGGTTAAGGTCATTCCGCGTGCGCTGCTCAACTATTCGCCGGAATTCGTTCTCAGATTCTACAAGGCAGCGTTCATTCATTTTACGATCGCCTTGATAGCCAGCGCCGCTTTGCTCGTTCGGCGTTTCGTGATCAGTAAGAACACCGTCGCCAGACAACAGTTGAAATGGGTCGTTTGGGGATCGACGCTCGCGATTGCGCCATTTGTTTTGTTTTACGCCGCGGGCTACATCATTGGCGTGGACGCGGCCAGCGGATTAACCGAGGTCGCCGTGCTCCCCCTGATCTTGATTCCGCTTTCGCTCGGCTATTCAGTAGTGCGCTACCGGCTGATGGATGTGGAGCTTGTCGTCCGTCGGGCCGCAGTTTATGCGTTGACCACGCTAACGATTGCAGTGGCGCTGGGTGCGGTTGTCTACTTTGCGGGCTCCTATGCGTTTGGCGGCGGCGTGGCTTCTTCGGGAGAGATCATTACTTTACCTCTGATCTTTTCGGTTGCGGCTATGGCGTGCATTGTAATGATTGCGGCCCCGATAAAGAACTTTTTGCAGGAGAGAGTTGACCGAATCTTTTATGGCCAACGCTATGATCTGCGCCGCAGTCTGCTCGATTTTGGCCGTACCATTTCAGCTACCACCGCGCTCGATCCCCTGCTCGATTCGCTAATCGCGCATTTGCGCGACGTGATGAACGTCGAGCGTCTGGCTATCTTCATCGAAGACGAGCGGGAAGCGTCGGGCTATCGCGCAGCGGCCAGCGCCGGCCTATCATCGCCGATGCAGGTACCCACCGACTTCCGCGACATGATTCGCACGCGTTCAGCCGAGACCGGCATCGTGCGCGCCGACGATCTCGAAATGGCCGCCGAACGCAACGGCTTTGTCCGGCGCGTGTTGCATTACTACGTACCTTGCGTCGTGCGCGGGCGGATGGTCGCGGTCATTGGACTGGGCCGGTCGGGCGATGGCGCTTTGCTATCTTCCGAAGACGTCGAAATTCTGCGGATGGTCTCCGGCTACATCGCCGTGGCGATCGAAAACAGCTTGCTGTATCAGGAACAGCAACAGCGGGCCGCGGAGCTCGAACTGCTCAAGGAATTCAACGAGTCGATTGTCGAATCGATCAATGTTGGCCTGATGGCGGTCGATCTGGATGGGCGGATCACGCGCCTGAACTCGGCGCTCGAAGAAATTTTTTCCCTGGCGCGCGATGAGGCGGTGGGCGAAAAGGCCGAAGAGTTGTTTGCCGAGGATTTTGCCGACACGCTTCACCAGGTCTTGGGTCCCGAGGGTTGGCAATTGCGGCAGACGCGCCAGATCTACAAACTACACACGGCAACTCGTGCGGGGCGCTCGTTGATACTAAACATTGCGTTGGCGCCGCTTTGGGCCGACTCGGATGAACAAACAGGCTCGCTGGTGGTTTTCGAAGACGTCACTGAGCGGCTTCAGTTGGAAGAGCAACTACAACAGCGCGAGAGGCTTTCGTCGATCGGCTTGCTGGCAGCGGGCGTGGCCCACGAAGTCAACACGCCGCTCACGGGAGTGTCGTCCTACACGCAGATGCTGCTGAACATGTTGCCGGAAAACGATCCCAAGCATGCGCTGCTGCAAAAAGTACATCGCCAAGCTGATCGAGCAACGGAAATCGTCAACAACCTTTTGAACTTCTCGCGCACAGGCAGCGCTGCCGAATTCAACGGGATCGATATTCACCGCGTGCTTGATGACACGCTGCAATTGCTCGAGCCACAGTTGCGTCGCAGTCAAATCGAAATCATTCGCGAATACACTGACAATTTGCCGCAAGTTTACGGAAACTCAGTCAAGCTCCAGCAAGTCTTTACCAACCTGATTCTCAACGCGCGCGATTCGATCGCCAACGGTAACGGCCGCATCACGCTCGCGACCCGAAACGGAGATGATGACGGTTTGGTCTCAGTCGAAGTTGGCGATAACGGCGTTGGTATAGCTCCCGGAGACGTCGCGAAGATTTATGATCCATTCTTCACGACTAAAGGCGTCGGGCGCGGCACTGGCCTGGGTCTGGCAGTGACTTACGGCATCGTGCAGGAACATTCGGGGCACATAAGCGTCGCGAGCACACCTGGTCTCGGCACCACATTTCGTATCACACTTCCAACCAGCGATCCGCACGCCCGGCTGCAAGCTGTGGCGTTGTAGTGGCATGGACTTCAGTCCGCGTTGCTACTGGATTGCCAAATTCGTTTCGGTGATAATCTCAGCGTCATCGTACAAGCGGAATAGAGTTGCGTTCATACACAGACTTAAAGTCTGTGCTCCTTGATCATGGCGAGAAAAGGTTCAGTACTGGTCGTTGACGACGAAGAGATCATGCGCGACGTGCTCGAGACGTTGCTTTCGTCTGAGGGCTATCGCGTCGATCTGGCCAAGACCGGCGAAGAAGGATTGGACGCTTACACGCGTCGCTCTTATGACGTAGTGTTGCTTGACGTGTCGATGCCGGGCATCGGCGGCCTGCGGGCGCTGGAAGAATTTCTGAAGCTCGATGCTGAAGCTGTGGTCGTAATGATTACAGCATACGCGACCTTCGATACGGCGATCGCTGCCTGGGAGAAGGGCGCGTTCGGCTGCATTCGCAAGCCGTTTCAGAACGAACACATCAGCGCGACGGTGGCTGCGGGCATCAGGCGGCGGCGTAAGGAAGAAGAGCGACGGTCATTGCGTCAGGCGATGAGCCGCGAAGTCGACCGCGGCGCGATCATCGGCCGCTCGGACATCATGCAGGAAGTTTTCCGGCTGGTCGAACAAGTCGCG
>QHXE01000549.1:6732-7780 GCA_003222835.1 Acidobacteriota bacterium
AAGCGATTCACGAATCAAGTCAACGCGCCAATCGTCCATTTGTTACCGTCAACAGTTCGAACATCCCTTCCGAACTTTTGGAGTCCGAACTCTTCGGCCACACGCGCGGTGCTTTCACCGGGGCCATCGCCGCGAAGAAAGGTTATTTCGAAGTTGCCGACGGAGGATCGATCTTCCTCGATGAAATTGGCGACATCCCGCCCGAGACGCAGGTGCGTTTGCTGCGCGTGATTCAGGAGCGCGAGTTCACGCCGCTAGGGGACACGACGCCCCGTCGCGTAGACGTGCGCATCATCGCGGCGACCAACATCGATCTGAAAGAGGCGGTGCGTCAGGGAACATTCCGCGAAGATCTCTATTACCGTCTGGCCGTGGTGCCGATAGAATTGCCCCCGCTGCGCGATCGCCGCGAAGACGTGCTGCCCCTGGCGCAGCATTTCATCCAGAAGTACAACGAAGAAAATGGACGCCAGGTCTCGGGGCATATCGCGCCGGAAGTTCTATCATTGCTGGAGAATTATTCGTGGCCCGGCAACGTGCGCGAGCTTGAGAACACGATCGAGCGGGCCGTGGTGATCGCCCCCGGCGACGAAATCAGTCACGAGTGCCTGCGCCCGGAAATCGCCGACCCGCAAGCCGCTCGCGCCGTCGCCCGCGCGGGCGCCGGCGCCTCCTCCGGAATCGACGTAGCCCACGGCGTGAATTTCTACGACGAAGTCCGCCGCTTCGAAATCGATCTAATCCGCCGCGCCCTGGATCAAACCGGCGGCCACCAATCCCGCGCCGCGCGTCTGCTGGGTATGAATCCCACCACGCTCAATTCGAAGATCAAAACCTACAACATCAACCTCCGACCCTGATGCCATTTTGGTGGACTATCAAGATTATCACTGAGGTGTTTTATGCGGATGTTCAATCCACCCCATCCGGGGACTGTACTGAGGGATTATTTGGGTAGCGTGTCGGTGACCACTGCTGCCAGGCATTTGGGAATCACGCGCGTCGCGCTTTCGCGCATCCTGAATGGAAGCGCTGGGATCTCGGCGGA
>QHXE01000550.1 GCA_003222835.1 Acidobacteriota bacterium
GTGTACACGAGGAGGTAAATCACCAGGCCGATGTTGCCATAGGTGTTGTTGGCGATGAGTCCCAGCAGCAAGTAACCCGCGTTCGATATCGAAGAGTAAGCCAGCAGTCGTTTCGAGTTTTCCTGTGTGACTGCCGCCCAGTTACCGACGACAATCGTTAGCGCCGCGACAATTCCCAGCAGCGGCGCCCAATCGATCTGCATGGGTCCCAGCGCCACGAAGAAGATGCGCGCGTAAAGCGCGAAACTTGCCGCCTTTGATCCAGTTGATAAAAACGCGGTAACGGAAGTCGGCGCGCCTTCGTAAGCATCGGGCGCCCACATGTGAAACGGCACAGCGGCAACCTTAAAGAAGAGACCGGCAGCCAACGCGATCATTCCTAACAGCAGGACGGGTCGCAATTCAGCGGGCGCCGCACCAAGTTTTGTTCCCATCTCGCCGAGGTTGGTCGAACCCGCGATTCCGTAAAGCAGAGACATGCCGTAAAGCAGAATTCCGGATGAAAAAGCCCCGAGCAGAAAATACTTCATCCCAGCTTCGTTCGAGCGTCGTTGCCGTTTCGTGAACGCTACCAAAACGTAGAACGTGATAGCCATCAACTCGAGCGCGATGTAAAGCGAGATCAGATCGTAGCCGCTGCCGAGAAACATCATCCCAACCGTCGCAAACAGAATCAGCGCATAATATTCGCCGTGTTGTTCGCGCTCAATATCGAGATAGCGCATTGAGATCGCGATGGTCAGCGCTGCCGCGATTAAGAAGATTGCTCGGAATACCAGCGCAAAACCATCGACATGCACCATTCCATAAAAGCCGTCAGTCGCGGTCACACCTTGCAACGCGTTGAGGTTGAAGCTGCCACCTATGCTTTTGAATTGAGCGGCCAGAGAGATTAGTGCGAGCGCAATCCCGGCTAGTGAGAAGTACGCCGTCCACTTACTCAACTTGTAGGGCAGGATAACTTCCATCACCAGCGCCAGACAGGCGATGGTGGTGAGAATTAACTCGGGCGCGATCAATTGCAGGTCGTGCACATTGATTAGGCTGGTGATTTGTAGAAGAAAGAGCATTCGTTAGTTAGCAGCTTGTGATCCTCTAATTCACACCGTGGCTTTAGCCCGGTGCCTAACAAGCAGCGAGACGAGGAAACCGTTTAAACGGTTTCCATAGAGGGTCACTTCGCAATCACCGGGCTAAAGCCGCGGTGTGAATGACACAAAATCCAGAACTTCCCCAAGCTGATTAGAATTCTTTGGCGATCATTTCTGGGCCCGAATCTGAACCGGTACGTTAGTTTGTTCCGGAATCTGATAGTTTGGCCGCACTTGCTTCACCACTGCGTTAACCGTTCTTTCGATGTAGCGCAAAAATGGGCCGGGATAGATACCGATCCACAACGACATGATTACCAGCGGCAGCATGTACGCCCACTCGCGAATGTTTAGATCGGGCAGCAGCTTGTTTTTCTCGTTCGTAATCTCACCAAAGAACATTCGCTGATACAGCCAAAGCATGTAGCCCGCGTTCAAGATTATTCCCAGACCGGCCCAGCCAGCCCAAACAGGATTTGCTTCGAACGCACCCCGCATTGCCAGGAATTCAGAAATGAAAACCGCGAGCAAAGGCAGACCGATCGCGGTCATCGCCATCGCGAGAAAGACGGCGGCATATCCGGGCATTACGTGCGACAGTCCTCCGAACTCCGAGACTTTACGCGTGTGACGACGCTCGTAAATTATTCCCACCAGGAGAAAGAGCGCGCCCGAATAGATACCGTGATTGATCATCTGCATCACTGCGCCGTTTAGCCCGTTCGGATTGAGCGCGAACAGACCGAGCATGACTATGCCCATCGATGACACGGATGAATACGCCACCAGCTTCTTTACGTCGCCATCCTTTTTCACTACGAAGTACATGGCTGCCAACGCGCCGTAGATGATCGAGACTATTGCCAGAAAGATCATCACACTACGCACGCCGAACTGATGGCCGGTCCCGCTGAAAAAGAAGCTCTCGTCCGCAGACGCTTTCGGAAACATCGGCAGATTGAATCGATAAAAGCCGTACGTGCCAAGCTTGAGCAAGATGCCGGCGAGAATTACCGAGCCCGCCGTGGGCGCTTCGACGTGGGCATCGGGAAGCCAGGTGTGGAAGGGAAACATTGGCACCTTAATCGCGAAGCCCAGAGCGAAAGCGAAGAATAAAAGCACCTGCAAGGAACCCATGTCCAGGACCGAGCCGATAGCCTGCATATAGAGAATGCTAAAGTT
>QHXE01000551.1 GCA_003222835.1 Acidobacteriota bacterium
CCAGTTAGGGCTGTGTCCTGGGTGAGGAAATACATCTTCAAGACGCCCAGCAGCATCACGACGGATCCCACTAACGTGTAAAGAAAGAACTTGATTGCGGCGTAGAGACGATTCTCGCCGCCCCAGATTCCGATTAGGAAATACATCGGCACTAAGCTAACTTCGAAGAACAGATAGAACAGAAACAGATCCATCGAAGCGAATACGCCGAGCACCATAGTCTGCAAGAGGAGCAGCAGAATGTAATATTCCTTTTCGCGCTTCTCGATGTACTTCCACGAAGACAACGCCGCCAAGAGTCCGAGGAACGTTGTCAACACAATCAACAGCATCGCGACCCCGTCCGCGCCCATCTGATAGCGCGCGCCAATCGCCGGAATCCATTGATGGTCTTCGAGAAACTGAAAACCGCCGATGCCGCGGTCATACCCAAACAGCCAGAGCGAAACGACAAAGTCCAGTGCCAGCCAGGCGGTCGCGAATTTCTTAATCAGATCGCTCTGTTCTTTCCTGAAAAGTCCCAGGATCAGGATCGCGCCGAGTACCGGCAACCAGGTGATGATCGAGAGAATGTTGTTTGTGAACACGTCAGTCCTCGTCGAGTTTTCGTTATCCTTGACGCAAGCTAAAGCTTGAACTCTGAACAGTGGGAACTCAGGCTGCAGATAAAGAACATCGACTCAGAGGCCAACGATGGAAGCCATTCAAATGACAAATGACAAATGCCAAATGAGAGATGGAAAATCGCTAAGTCTGTTCCATTTACTCGATCCCGAAGTACTCGCGAATCCTTATCCGCTTTACCGTCGGCTGCGCAGTGAAGCTCCCGTACATTGGGATCCATATCTGCACGCCTGGGTCGTCACGCGATATGCCGATGTAGTCACGGTACTGCATCATTTCTCGGCTAATCGGACACCGACACCGGAACAGTTTGCGGCGATGGGTTTGCCGAAGTTGGGACCAATTGCGCAAATGATGACGCGCCAGATGCTGTTCATGGATGCCCCCGCACACACGCGTCTGCGCGGTCTGGCATCGATGGCGTTCACGCCCGCCCGAGTCGAGGTTCTCCGTTCGCACATTCGAGCAATTCTCGATGATCTGATGGCGCCACTCTTGCGCGCCGGTCGCATGGACGTGATTGGAGATCTCGCCGCGCCATTGCCGGCGATCGTTACCGCCGAAATGTTGGGTGTGCCGACATCCGATTGCGACCGGTTGAAAGCGTGGTCAGCCGATTTTGCGGAAGTACTGGGCAACTTCCAGCACAATCCCGATCGGGCTTCGCGCACGCTGAAGTGCGTCGAAGAGATGACCGTTTATTTTCGCGAGGCGATTCGTCGCCTGAAGGCTGAGCCGCGTGCAGGTTTGATCAATTCGTTCATGACGGCGGAACTCGACGGCGACCGTCTGACTGAAGACGAAATCATCGCGAACTGTATCGTGACGATGGTTGGCGGCCAGGAAACTACGACG
>QHXE01000552.1 GCA_003222835.1 Acidobacteriota bacterium
CGACAGCGTCGGCGTTCAGCAAGGCGCCATCGAGATCGACTTCAGCGCGCGCGCCAAACGCGGAATAGCCGTACTCACTAATGATCCACGGAATGTCATGTGTAAGTCCGCCCTCTTGCAGTTCGTGCAAGGCGTCTGTCAGCATTCCCGTCGCTTCGACCAACTGTTGAGGTTTGCAGTCGTCTCCGAACGGATACCACTCAAAGGAAAAAAACGAGAACTTGTCGAGCTGGCCGTGGCGTTTCAAATAATCGAGGAACCGACCGAGCCATCCGGCTTTGCCGAACTCAATTCTTCCGGGAACCTGCGATTGCTCGATGTCCTGGAGGCTTGGCCCACCAAGTCGCAAAGTGCGATCGATATCGTGGATCGCCTTTGCAAATTGCAGATACAAAGCGGCGAAATGCTCAGGGGCTACGAATTGACCGTCAGGCTCTTCGCCCATTTCGATTCGCTCGAACGCATAGCCTCGGGCTTTTAGATATCGAATCTCGGCGGCGGCGTTTTCCGGAGTGTCGTAGAGCACTGGCACTGAAAGCAGCAACGGTAAGCCGTTTGTCAAACCACTCTTAAAGATGAAATCAAAGCCCGGCTGCTCAGTTTGTTCGTCGCGGTCAATCTCGCGATGCCACGGATCCGTAGAGGAGACATAGATATTTGTCTGCCCGTTCCGCTTGGCGGCGTGATGAATCACGTCCTTCAATCGGCCACGTTGATCAAGCGAGCCTAGATAAATCTCGTGGATTGCATATCCAAGCCGGTCGCGGATGTCGCTTGAGTTACTGGCGCTGGTTCCGGAACTCTCGTTCAGACGAATGCGAACAAACCTGACTGTGATTGGTGTGAGTGATAATTTCAGCAACGCATCGCCGCCTGCGCCTTTAGTTATCTTGCCGCGCGGAAAAGCGCGCCACTCGGTCGGCAGTCTTTGCGACAAATCCTCGGGGCCAACAAAGTGGCCGTACTCGACGGAAAAATCCGTGGCAAAGGGCTGCGACCACAGAATTCTGATGGCATCGATCTGCTTCGGCGCACCGAAATCGATCATTACCCACTGCGGGTTTGTTGAGTTGTCCTCTTTAGTGAAGTGCTCGTCAAGGTAAGGGTTGCTCTTCCAAAAAGTCTCAGCGTCGCCGTCGTCAAGGCGCGAGTAACCGTCGTCGTTAGCCTGGTCGATCGTGTTACCGCGTCGCGGCAGTCTGTAACCGTAGCAGACATGGATAGGCTCGCTCGGCTCGCTGCTCGAGGTCCAATAGCCTTGCCGATGCTCCGGATCGCTCCAGCTACCGTTGGGATTCCAATGCCACGCTTCACCGGCGAGTTCGGTTCGCAAACGATAAGTCAGCGGCTTGAATCCGGCCGAAAGCATTGCTGCGATATTCGCCGGAGACAGTTGACGATCGGTTTCTCCTTCCGCATGGCCATCGACTCCCGCGCCGAGCGCGTGTGAAGGAATGAAACGCTTCGCAGGATGGCCGGGTGTGAAATTGACAGTGATTGTCGCACGTCGCTGCGCCGGAATGGCAACCGGATGAAGCGCGGGGACTATAAGTGTCAGAACCGCGAGCGGTAGCGACCGGGACAAGAAAGTGAGTAGAGTTTTCCGGTCGCTACCGCTCGCGGTTCTGACACGACTGCGCCCTACGATCCAAAGCGCAGTCGCCGCTACGCTGCCACCCCAGCGGGGCTGCCCCGCAGGGGACCCCGGGCTCTGCCGGCGCACTCCAAAATTAGCGCGCATTCTATCGCTGTTGAAACTCCGGTGAGCCGACCAGCAAAGTGATCAGTTCTGCGATGTAAGCTGGCAGTGTTTGGGACGTCGCTCCGTTGGGCGCATAGCTTGCGGAAACATTCCGAGTAATATTTGACTCAATCCCAAACTGTAATGTTCCCACTTCTTCGACCCACTTCACCTGTGGCTCATTACTAATCGCGATGGCCGCGGCTTCCTCCGGTAGCTCAATTGAATAACCTTTTAAGGCTGTTTCATAAATGTAACCCACTTTTCCCGCGTAATGGAGCGCGTGAGCATTGGCTATTGCTGCTATCGCATCATGCCGAACGTTGAGCGGAGCGTCGCTTGAGACAACATCATCGTTCAGGACAACGACATAGTGATTTGGAATCGGATTATTGACCTTGACGAACTTGGTTGGTGGCACTAGCGATCGTTGCGGTTTGGCGGGTCGCGAAGTATTCAGCGGCGAGAATTCGGGAGGAAACCCGGGGAATGGATAAACTTGATTTTGAACTGAATCGGTGGCGGCTTCGGAGCGCAAGAGCTTGTCCAGCGCCGCACGTGTTCCCTTCGAAGCATCTCCCGTTAACGTCAATTGAACCAGGCGCGAGGCAACCTCGTCTTTCTTTGCCCGATCGACTCCCGACAATAATTTCTCGACATCGACTTTCGTTCCTTTGATTCGGTTCGTCGCCAGGGCACTCGCAAAGTTAAAGCGCGCGACCATCGCGCCGCTCGAAAGCCATTGGTCAGCGCGATCCGCGTAACCGTCCGGCGTGATGCGGCCAAAAACCGGCTGGCCCATTCGCCCGATTGCGTCGAGCACCGGGCGATCTCCGTCGGTGTCGGCATTCAGCGCGCGCATCGCCGCAGCCACATATTCAAACGGCGAACGCACTTTTGCGCGATAAGTCGTGGCCGCAAAAAATTCCGGAGCCGTCATGATTGCTCGCAGCGTCTCGCGAATCGATCCGTCGGTTTTGAGAAATACGGCCGCAGCGCGATCGATTACTGACGGTGGCGGATCGTCGCTGATGAAACGGCGCGCCAGTTTCGTGGCGATGAATCGCGCCGTGGATGCGTGCATGGCCAAAATGTCGAGCACGCGCTCGCCATCAGCGATACCGCCACCGGCAAGAATCTTATGGCCCAGAACAATCTTATCGCCATTGTCGTGCAGGCCCGGACGATAGAGAAACAATCCTTCCTGGTTCGGTTTTTCAATCGTCCAACCGGTAAAGCAGCGCGCAACTTCCTGCACATCCTTTTGCGTGTAGCCGCCATCCACGCCCATCGAGTGCAGCTCCATCAACTCGCGCGCGTAATTTTCATTTAATCCACCATCGACTCCCGCTGGTTTTCCGTCCTTAGCCGGATATGGACGCGGCACGCTCGAACGCCAATTATCGAGATAGTAAAGCATCGCTGGCGAATGGGCAGTAGCACCCAGCAGGTCGCGGAAACGGCCCATGGCGAACGGGCGAATCGTTTCACGGTCGAAACCGGTGAGCAGATATCGATCGTCATCCTTGTTCGCAAAGATGCTGAAATGATTCTCCCAGAAATCAACCATCATTTCGTAAA
>QHXE01000553.1 GCA_003222835.1 Acidobacteriota bacterium
CAATAACATCTCGGCAACCGCCGTATCACCCGCACGTCTGATCCCCGCACGCACTGAATATGACAATACGGTCGTGTCTCCCGGGTCATGGGCGTTAGCGTCCGCTCCTTTTGCCAGGAGTGCTTTAACGTCTTCCACTTCATTTAATGCTACGGCGCGTATTAATTCTTCGTCGGCTGCGGTCATCAGTCGTGGCGCCGTGCGTTCGCGTTTTGTGAGATTCTCTTTGTAACGCGGATCGCCTTGACAATTGGGTAACGGGCCTTTGAGTCCAGGGTTTGCTTTTCTAAAGTCACAGATGAATTCGCCGATCACTTCGTTAATTTGATCACGTTTGGAATAAGTTGAGATTCCCCACCCACCTCCCCATTCCCACGTTGCCGAAGTCAGCTTCAGGCTCGGGTTTGACGGGAGGGTAACCGGCTGTCTTAACGTTACGAACAAGCTCATGTGATGATAGTAGATGTCAAAATTCATGAAGAAAAGGAAAACAATCAGAGTCGGGTCATCATCGGTAGTTCCATACGGCCGGTTCCTCACAGTAATCCCTGCGTTCTTAAGTAAATGCTCAACTGTCTGCTGGATCTCTTGTTCAGTAGGATCGTCCGGATGACCATCCATGAACCCGTAGTCGGTTTCTACGACAATCCTCTTTATGCCTTTCAGTGAATCTCGCGCCGGCTGACGAGGGTCTTGCCACTGTGCTATCGCCGAACCTGCGCACAACAACACGACCGCATTAATCAGTGCGTGTTTGCCAAAGCTCATAACAACTCCTTTCAGGAATGTGAGTATTCAGCGCCCGAACGTACGGGGCGCTCGTGAAGCTATACCATGCGGAAGAGACCATGAGAGCGTTACGCTCAAATAGAACAAATTACAGAGCGACAGCGCCCTGCGACTCATGAGACTTCCACGGCGGCAAAGTCTTCCGCGCGGGCTTTTCTTTCTTCAATCCAAGCGCCCAATCAGCTTGCATCAGCGTGTGAATGTCGCGGGTGCCTTCATAGATGACAGCGGCTTTGCAGTTGCGCAGGTAGCGCTCGACGGGATAATCGTTTGTGTAGCCGTTAGCGCCGTGAACTTCGATGGCCATCGACGCCGCTTTTTCACTCCGCACGGTTGCCTGCCACTTCGCTAAACTTGTCGCCCGACCGCTGGTTTGTCCTTCGTTCTTCAACCAGCCGGCGCGCAACCAGAGCAAGCGGCACATCTGATAATCAGCTTCCATCTCGGCAATCTTTTGTTTGACTAATTGATGGTTCGCGATCTTGGTGCCGAATGTCTCGCGCTCGTTCGCGTAAGCGATCGACGCATCACGCGAAGCGCGAATCACTCCCGTGGCGCCGGCGGCGACAGTAAACCTTCCCTGCTCGAGCGCAAACATGGCTATCTTGAAACCTTCGCCTTCTTCGCCGATCAGATTTTCTTTCGGCACACGTGCGTCCTGGAGAGAGAAGTACCCTGTGTTGCCCGCGCGAATGCCGAGCTTGCCGTGAATCGTTCCCGAAGTGAATCCTTTCATTCCACGCTCTACGATGAAACAGGACATTCCAGAATGATCGCGGTTCCGCCGTTTCTCTTCATCTGTCCAGCAAAAGAAAAGAAAATTGTCGGCCGTGTCAGCGAGACTGATCCACATCTTCTCGCCGTTTAGAACGTACTCATCGCCCTCGCGCCGGGCAGTCGCGCGCGCGCCAACGACGTCCGATCCGGCACCTGGCTCAGTCAGGCCGTAAGTCGACAACTTCTCACCTTTGGCCTGTGGCACGAGGTATCTTTGTTTCTGCTCTTCGCTACCCCACGTGTAAAGCGTCAGCGAATTCAGGCCTGTGTGCACCGACATCGCGACGCGCAAAAAAGTATCTACGGCTTCGAGTTCTTCGCAAACCAGGCCCAGCGAGATGTAGTCGAAGCCCGCGCCGCCATATTCTTCCGGAATGCAAACGCCGAGCAGATTCAACTCGGCCATCTTGTCGAAGACTGCCCGCTCAAAGTGCTGCTTCTCGTCCCATTCTTTGATATAAGGCGCGACTTCTTTCTGGGCAAACTCGCGCACCGTTTGAACCAGGGCTTCGTGATCGTCGGTAAGTTGAAGATCGATCATGGTTAATGAGACCGGTATCTTAACCTGTCTTTAGAATTGAAGCTACTTCACTCTGAACCAATCGAAATCGGCGTATCCAATTTTCCGAAATTGATCCATTGCCGTACGCAGAGATGCCGATTTTGGCGCCAATCCACCTGCCTTGTCTGCCTTGAACGATTCACCGATTGAAATAAGAATCGCTCCATCGGCTGCTGGCGTGGGCGTGGCCACAAAGGCGGCGTTTACTCACAATTATCCTTGAGACCAACGGATGCTCCATTGGCGCGGTTCTGACATGGTTTAGGATTGAGATGTTTAGACGAGGATCTCGTCCTGTTCTTCGAGCGGCGGGGCAGCACGGACGAACCAGCGGTGCAGAGGTTTGAAGTTGAAACTGATTGGAGTTCCATTACGCACACTTTCGGCCAGGCGTTTGGCATCAGGCAAGACTCCGATCGAGCGTAACACTTGCGGATCGCTTTCCAGCAAAACCCGCTGCCCGGCATCGGCTCCGTATGCCGCCGTCACGATTTCTTCGCGAAGCCGCAGCTTGACGAATTCCAGATCGCTATCGATCTGCGCTGGTTGTAAGCGCTGCGCCTGATCTTTGCGCACAAAATTGCGGAAGGCCTCGAGCACTCGATCGTTGATTGGGTAATCGGTAGCTCTCGGTGAGCGACCATAATTGACTCGATCGACTCGATAAGACTCAAGGCCGGGAATCTTACCGGCGGCCAGCATTCTCGTGAACAAGAATCCAGCTTCGATGATGCGTCCCCGCACTGCGTTCCCCGTGAGTGGCCGCGCCTCGATATCCGGGGTGATGCCTCCGCCACCATAGAAGACCCGGCCCGCGGCGGTGCGAAACGCCGGTGCACTGGAACCGCGCGAAGGCACCGTTTCGTTCGGCGAAGGTTGGCCTGGCTGAATCGGTTGCTGGCTTTCATTTTCGTCGTGGCGCACGTAATAGTCATAAAGCGACCCGCTGGAGTAGTCGCGTTGCAACGAACGGCCGTAGGGCGTGTAGTAGCGCGCAGTCGTCAGCGTCAGCCCGGTCCCGTAAGGCAATTGAAAGACGTGCTGGACCAGCCCTTTCCCAAAGCTTGTCTCTCCGACGACCAAGCCGCGTCCGTGATCCTGGATTGCTCCCGCGACAATTTCCGAGGCCGAAGCGGTGTTGCGATTGATTAAGACCACGAGTGGCAAGTCTTCCGGATCGCTGCCATTCGATTTATAGACCGCAGCCTCGTGATATTCGCTGCGCCCTTTGACGGACACGATCACTCTGTCGCGGGGAAGAAATTCGCTGGCAACGTCGATCGCCTGATCCAGTAATCCGCCGGGATTGTTTCGCAGATCGAGGATTAGCTGACGCATGCCGTCCTTCTTGAGGTTGGCAATCGCTTCGCGCAACTCATCGTCAGTAGTGTGTTGAAATCCGCTCAACAAAACAATGAAACCAGTACCGGGAGTAATCATGAAGGCGTTGCGAATCGAGGGAAGCGGGACAGCGTCGCGCACGATTTTGAAATTAATCGCGGCTTCTTCACCGGCGCGCTCAACTTTCAATCGCACATCTTTGCCGCGCTCGCCGCGGACATTCTTCGAGACCTCGTCGCTGGTCCAATCGCGAGCGTCTTTGCCATCGACTTCGACAATGCGGTCGCCATAGCGCAACCCTGCGCGCGCCGCCGGCGTGCCATCTACGACCGACTGAACGTACACGCCATCATCATGGCGCTGGATCTGGACGCCGATCCCGTAGAAGCTCGAAGCCTGATCTTCTTTCAGCTTCTTGAATTCAACCGTGGGAAAGAAAACCGAATGCGGATCGAGTGTAAAGAGCATTCCCTGAATTGCCGCCTGGGTCGCTTTTTCGTAATCGACCTCGCCGGCATAATTCTCTTCCACGGTCGAGATCGCCTCGCGATAATCGTTCCCGATCCTATCGGCTTCAAATTTCTCAGCGGCCGAGATCGCGGCGTTCGAACTGACGCTGGGAGTCCGAGGCCGAGTCGCGCGCGTGCGAAAACCTCCGGCCACGCTTGCCGTGATGATCACCAACGAGGCGACGATCCAGAATTTACGATTCATAAGTGAGAAGCGCTCAACATTGAGCGAATTTTTGAAGTTCTAAATATAGCACAGCCAGGCGCGCCCGCCGAATCCGCGACCGGGACGCAAGCTGGCAGCTTGCGCTACAATGGGCCGATTAAACGATGTCGCCAAAACTGTCCATCGTCGTGCCCGCTTACAACGAAGCCGCGCGCCTGGGAAAGCCCCTGCAAACAATCCTGTCCTATCTGAATCAAACGCGCGAGCCCAGCGAGTTGATTGTCGTTGACGATGGCTCAGAGGACGAGACTGCTTCCGTGGCAGAAGAGAATCTAGCCGACGCCGGCTCAGTCGCCACGCGCGTGATTCATTACGAAACGAATCGCGGCAAGGGTTATGCAGCGCGTATCGGGCTGTTGGCCGCGGCGACGAACGTCGCGCTGTTCTCGGACGCCGATCTTTCGACGCCGATTACCGAGACTCCTAAATTGATAAAACC
>QHXE01000554.1:0-4644 GCA_003222835.1 Acidobacteriota bacterium
CCGCCGGTGCCAGTACCTATACCGTTGCCCGTGCCTGAGCCGGAAGACGGCGTGGTCGACTTAGAATTAGGCAAACCGTAGTTAAGGTTCCGCGTATCGGGTGGGAACAATGCTGGATCGGCATCGAGCGTCGCCGGCATAGGAAGCGCTGGATTCTTGATTACCGGAGGATGCGGATCTGGAGCGACCACTTGTGGAATGCGCAAGTCAGCTTGCGGGAGTTTGCCGAACGATGCAGGAGCCTGCTCTTCACGGCCGCCACCGCCACCACCGCCGGCCTTTTCCTGTTTGGGTTTGCTGCCGCCGCCGTTGCCTTTGGCCATTCCGGCGGTGCCTTCATCAGGCGTAGGCTGTGAATTCGGGATATCCGAAATCATCTGGGTGAGTTCCAGGTCGTCGTCCTTAGCGGCTTCGGCGGCCTTGGCCATCTGATGTCGGTCCCAGACAAAGAGGCCACCAACGACGAAACCCAGGACCGCGAATGCGGCGATTATTCCCGAAAGAACGTTGCGCGAATCCGAAGGGCGCGCGCCCATTATCGCCGCGCCGCGATCGCGACTAAGCGAAGTCGCAAACAAAGCGAGGAGTCCGCAAAATGCGAGGATACCAACCACGAAGAGACTCTTGCGCGAGACTCCAGTACCTCCTCCTTGCGTGCGATCGAGAAGGAAGATAAGTCCGACCAAAGCAGCCATTGCGGCCAGCGAAAATCCGGATGCAATGACCACATCGCGACTGGCGAAGAAGTGGCTAATCATCTGACCATAACCCTGCGCCGATCGCTTGACGAAGCCAAATGGATCCCGTTTGAATTCCGGCCACGTCAATTGATAGTTATGGGCCACTCCACCCAACTCGTCAGCCAGGCGAGAAAGCAAGCCGGCATCTTCCAGAATCGTCAGATGATATTCGCCGACGTTCACCGCATTCAGCGTAGCGGCCTTTGCAGCCGGCGCTGTCGCCGACGTTGCCGTCGCAACCTCGAAGTATTCCGGCTCGGCTGCTGCCTTAGTAGTTACACTTTCCGCCACCGGATAAAAAGCCTCGATCTCGCGCGCCGGCGCGCTAACAGGCGCTGCTGGGGCCGTGGGAACCGCGCTGAGCGGCGTTCCGTCAACCGGGCAAAAACTAAACCGGTCAGCAAACTGTTCCTCGCATGTGCTGCAAAATTTCATCGCTACTACCTCGCTATCGCTATCCCGTTGGGAATGAAATGCTGAATTCAACGCCGCGGGCTTCTCCATCACTCGCTGATAAGTCGCCGCGACGCGATTGTCCAAAGAATTAGGAGCGTCTGGAGCGCTCCACTGTCTAAGTAAGCTTCGCAGTTCGTCGTCCTGCATGAACTTGGAATCAAAATCGCCCATTACTTAAAAAACCTGTCGCTCATGCGGGCTAACCTGCGTCCTTCACGCCCGCCTCAATGTAGCAGTTTCACGGCCAATTCGGAAATACCGATCAAGCCCTGCTCTTAGCTTTTCGCGAGCTCGAAACAGCCGCGCCTTCACCGTGTTTGCGTCGGCGCCCACGATGGCGGCAATCTCAGCCAGCGAAAGTTCTTCATATTCGAAAAGAACCAGTGCCTCGCGTTGCAGCGGAGGCAAACTTGCGATTGCCCTTTGGACTACTTCGGCCAGCTCATTGTCGAGCACCTGAGCCATTGGCTCGTGCCGATCCGCCGGCTCTTCCTCCAGTCGCTCGATTCCGGTCTCGCGCGCGAAACTGTTGTATCGCTTCGCGGCCAAATTGCGCGCTGCTGCATAAATATAAGTGCGCAGCGAGGCGCGTGAGGAATCAAACCTTCCAGGCTCTTTTATCAAACTCAGGAAGCAATCGTGCGTCACGTCCTCTGCCGCTTCAACCGATCCCAACAGGCGATATGCGAAGCGAAAGATCGGATCGCGGTAACGCTCGTACAGGATTTGAAAAGCTGCTGTCTCTCCGTGCGCGGCCTTTTCCACCAGCCGTTCGTCTGTCACCAGATCCGTCAATCAAAGCGCTCGATCCTGTAGGAAAAGCTTCCTACTCCTTTATTACGTCTAATCGCCCAGAAGTTACGAAAATTTTTTCGTCCGTACGCCAAACTTCTTCGCCGAAGGCTGATTATACTATCTCTTACCGCGCTTTCGGCAGTTGGCGCCCTCGGATAAATCCCGCCGGTCACGGGCTTTGATGCCGCTTAAGGGCTTCAGGTTGACGCGTTTGTCCGTGACATCTAAACTCTTTTTCGCAGCATCCCAAAGGCTCCTGAAGCGAATCCACTAACGCTGGACATGAACCGCCGGCGCTCGAGGGATCGGAATACTGATTCATATGATTAATCAACTTACCGGCCGCTCGATCTGTCTTCTGCTGATTGCGCTCGTTTCTGCCCGAATCTCTGCTCAATCGCCGCCGGAACCTGTTCGAGAACAGCTCTTGAATGGACTGACGATCCTCCTTTGGGAGCGATCTGATGCGAACGTCCTCTTGAAGTTGCGGGTGCACAGTGGCGCGGCTTTCGATCTGGCAGGTAAGGGTGGGACGATGGCGCTCTTGGGAGACGCGCTTTTTCCCGATCCGGCCACGCGCGAATACGTCGCAGAACAGTTGGGTGGAAGGCTTGAAGTCAGTACCAGCTACGATGCGATCGAGGTCACCATTTCGGGCAAGTCGAGCGAGTTCGAACGCATGGTAGAGTTCCTGCGTGGCGGCTTAGTATCAACCCAGTTGACGCCCGAGAATGTAGCAAAACTTCGCGAGGCAAGAATCAAACAGCTTTCGGATAAGCAGACGGCAAGTTCCGAAGCCAACCAGGCGATCGCCGCGCGTCTGTTTGGCGCCTTTCCCTACGGACACCCGATTGGCGGGACACTCGAGAGTATCGCCAGAATCGAGCGCGCTGACCTGTTGCTCGCGCGCGAACGTTTTCTTAATGCCGACAACGCGACTCTGGTAGTGTCCGGTGGGATTGATAAAGCGCGCGTAATGCGTACATTGAGGCAGCTCCTCGGATCGTGGCAAAAAGGCGATCGTATGGTGCCTGCGACCTTCCGCCCACCCAATCGGGCCGACAGTCGCGTTCTTCTGCTCGATCGGCCCAGTGTAGCAACCGCAGAGATTCGCTTGGCCGTGCGCGGTCTGGCGCAATCCGATCGCGACGCCTTTGCGGCTTCGATTCTCGCGCGCATCCTTCGCGACCGCTGGCAAACATCACTCCCCGACCTCTCGTCGATTTTCGTGCAACTTGAAGCACACTCATTGCCCGGTTCGTTTGTGCTGGGGGCTTCAACGCCAACGGCGTCCGCCGCCAAGGCAATCTCATCCGCGCAAGAGATCATGCGATCGCTCGCAGGCACGGGACCTACAGCCGGGGAAGTGGAACGTGCTCGCGCCGATCTGCTGACAGAGATGACGAGCCAGACGACCAAACCCGAAATGATCGCGGAGTTGTGGCTTGAAGCCGATGCTTACAAGCTTCCAGGGTTGAATACCCAGTTGAATTCGGTCCGAAGCCTCAGCGTTGGAGACATTCAACGCGTCGCCGGAAAACTGTTCACAAATGCTTCGTTGGCTCTGGTCGCAGTGGGCGATTCGGCGCGGCTTAAAAGCAGTCTTGGCGAGAACGTCGAGCTACGCACCGATAAAGCGAACCTAAAGACTGCCGCTGATCCTGTTTTGCCGACGAAGAAGCCCTGAGAGATTTTACAAACCTATCGCAAGCCGCCTGCAACCATTGCTCCTTCGCCATGGGCTTTACTAACCCCGGACAGAAGATTTCAACTGAAGATCATGCTCGGCGGGTGCGCGAAATGTTCGCGCGGATCTCGAAGCGATATGATCTACTGAACCATCTGCTGTCGGGCAATATTGATAAGCGATGGCGGCGGGCTGTTACCGAGAAGCTGCGACCGCTGATTCCGGCCAAGGCGAACATTTTGGATGTAGCTTGCGGGACCGGAGATTTAACAATTGCGTTATTTGAAAACACAGGTGCGCGAGCTATCGGCGTAGATTTTTGCCGGCCCATGCTGGAACTGGCGGCGCGAAAATATCCTCGGCTGCTATTTGTCGAGGGCGACGCGCTGCAACTTCCGTTTGGCGATGCCGCATTCGACGCGGTCACGATTGGTTTTGGCTTGCGAAACCTTTCCAGCACCGAAGACGGCTTGAAAGAATTGCGGCGAGTTTTGAAACCGCGTGGGCGAGCAGCAATTTTGGAATTTTCGAAACCCAGAGTGCCGGGGTTTCGCGCGCTATCGACGGCGTATTGCAATTACCTGCTACCGCGAATCGGTGGAATCGTTAGTGGTTCGCGGAGCGCTTACCGATACCTTCCCGATTCGGTTGCGAGGTTTCCGGATCAGGAAGCGCTCGCGGGTCTAATGCGCGATGCAGGTTTTGACGAAGTCGAGTTTGAGAATCTGACCGGTGGCATTGCTGCTTTGCACGTCGGTCGCCGAATTTAGCTGTCCGACAAACTTCAGTTTGCCGTCTGGCTAACAATCGACAAACTGAAGTTTGTCGAACAACGAGATTGGTTGCGCCTGCAAAGGCCGCAGCCAAAACAGCGTAGTCCGTGGGACTCGCCTAATCGGATTTACGGTTCGGTTGTCGGGGCCGAGTCGAAACCATGATGATAGCGAGTCCCACACGGCTACGTTC